>NZ_LQXG01000019.1:0-275481 GCF_001924955.1 Maricaulis sp. W15
AAACAACACAAACGCGCCGCCGAACCCGATAACCGAAGGACAATCAAATCGCCGCCCCGGCCAAGGAGGGCGGTGTTTAAGCCGCCCCAAGTTTGAAGTCAATCACGTTCTTCAGGGTTTCTGCAGCGCGTCGTGACCAGCGTTGTTTTCCGAGGAAATCATCGCCGGCGCCGGACATGAAAAGCGCCTATGAAAAGCCTGAAGGGCGATTGCCCTCCCCTCGTCGCCGGCGCCCCGTTTCCGTGGCCCCCGCTGCGAGGAGGGCGATGTTTATGGCCCGGGCATTTTGAAGTCAATCGAGGAATGCGCGTGTTTGTGCATCCCGGCGCAGTCACCAGCCGGAACGGCTTTGCCACAACGGAATATCAACTGTGGAACGGCCCCCTGCGCCGCGATGCTTCGCCGCGACGGGCACCATTGGGCCGCGCCTGCTCGTCCCTGGCGTCGACGGTGTGAGGAATCAGGCTGCCTGGTGTTCCTCCCGCGGCCGGACCTGGGTTCGCTGCATGAGATCGGCAAGCCCGTCGCGATATTTGCGGCCAACCCGGACCTGGGTCCCATTTGTCAGCTGTACCGCATACAGGCCATGGCGATCCCGCAGGGCGGCCGAGATTTCATCGACATTGACGATCGCAGACCGGTGCAGCCGCAGGAACCGGGTCGGGTCAAGCCGTGCCTCAAGCTCTTTCATGGTCGTACGTTCGAGCAGTTTTCGGGTCCGCAGGTGAAAATAGACATAACCCCGCGCCGCCTCCAGCCAGACAATTTCCGACTGGCTGATCCGAACCCGGGCGCCATGCCCCGATATCCAGAAGTCTCGACCGCATCCGGCGGGATCGCCAGCGCCGGATTTCTGGCGCAGGTCACAAAGCGCTTCCTCGAGAAGTCCGGCACGGACCTGGGCCTGACGGTCCTGAACGAGCTGACGCAGACGATCAATGGTCACCGCGAGTCGACCCGTCTCGATCGGCCGCAGCAGGAAATCGCTCGCGCCGCGGTCGAAGGCGTCGATGGCACGATCCGGATAATCGCTCATCATGACGACTACTGGCGCCCGGCTTCCCAGATCACGCAGCGCCGCCAGCGCGGCGTCGAGCCGCGGGTGATCGGCGTCAAGAAAGAGAACGTCCGCGTCCCGGGAACCGCAAACAGGCGGAAGCGCCTCGACGGAGGCCGTCGCGACAGCAACACGAATGGCGGTATGCCGCTGGACGGCCTGCACAAGATGCGCTCGTGCAAGGGGCCGGCTTTCCAGGACAACGCACCGCATTACATTTTCTCCATCAATAAAATCAACTGCTTACATGATATCCGCGGTCAAGCTGATGGAGGAAGAGGCGGAGCGGCCAAGAATGACAAACCACCCCGGTTTCTGGGGCGAATGACGCAATTTCGTGTTTATCACAGGCCCCGCCGGGCCGAACCGGGCAGTTTCTGACATGAATGCCGGGGGTCGTTCATCGACAAACACCCGCGATTGGGCCGCAAATCCGCAATTGGTCGCGTTCTGCCGCCGCTCGTTGAATTCCGCTCGCCGCTGCCGCCCGACCGTGGTCACGTTGCGGTGCGTGTCACTCGGTGTCTTGGATCCCGGATACGCTTGGGCAGTCACGAGCCCTTATCCCTCCTTGTTGCGTGCGGCGTTCCGATGTTCGTCGCACGCAACTTTTTCACCCAACGCGCCGCTGCGACATGTCGAGACTGTAACGCGCCGGAAAATCTGACCGCAGTCCAGAGACGGTATCGGTAGTGTCTGTGAGGGACGTATGATCCAATCGTGGTGGCAAGCTTGTGAGGCACTTCCGCTGAAACGGTGGGTGCGAATCCTGTTTGCGACCACCGCCGCCTGGATCGGCCTGCTCGTCGTGTTCACGCTCGCCCAATCGCTCGACATGTCCCGCCTCGGGATTGCGCACACGATAGTGGAAATCGTGCAGGGGCAATCGGTCATCATGATTCCCTGGCTCGGAATCTTCCCGGCGGTCGCCATCACACGGGCGCGCCAAGCCCTGCTCGCGACACCGACCCTGATCGCCTTGAGCGAACTGGTGATGCTCGGTGTCGCCGCGATTTTTCTGGTCTACCTGCACATCGTCTTCGTCTACGCGCCCTTCCTGGATGCGCCGCCGGCGCAAATTCTTGACCAGATCCCCCTGATCAACTGGGTCTGGGACCCGGTCATGATCGCACTGACCGCACTTCTGGGCGATGTTTATGCTGGATCCGTCCGGCGCCAAGCCAGCCAGACCGAGCCGGCAGCCGATCACATCATCCTGCGCAGTGGCAGCCAGGAGGACATTCTTGATATGGCCGACATCATCGCCGTCAGTGCACAAGGCAATTATGTCGCCCTCATTTCGCATGATCGTGAATGGTTGCACCGCGCGACGCTCGCCGAACTCGTCGTGCAACTCACCCGGCTGGGCTTCATCCATATCCACCGGTCTCATCTGGTGCGTGGTAGCGAGATTGCATCCTGTGCCCGAGAGCGCGGCCGCGTCGTCCGCCTCACCCTCCGGTCAGGTCAGGGCTTCCCGGTGAGCGCTCGCGGCGCCGAACTCTTGCAGGCCCATCTGGCAAACACGGCGTCATCGCGACTGGCCCTGCCCTCCCAGGGCTGACAAGCACGCAGTCCGGCCCGGACTTTATCCGATCCGCCAAACCGCTGCCTGTCCGCAATCTGACCTCCCCGACAGATTGGCTGCTCCGCCATCGCCAAGGCCCCACGGGTTCAACCCTGGTCGCGATACAGCCGCCGCCCGTGCACCGGATTCCATTTTTGACCCGATTTTCCCGTCGTTCGTCGACGTCACGCCCGTTTGTTACGCCCTGCCGCGGCTCGCAACATTGGCCTGTCAGTGTGTTCAACCCATTCCGCTCTATCCGTCCCATGCGCCGTCCTGCGGCGTTGCCCGGCCCGCCGGTCCCCGAGGGGGCCTGCCGCCGGGCCAACTCAAATGGCTCGGCCACAGGCCGGGCCGTCACTCCTGAGGGGATAAAATGAGAGACGAAGACTTCAAGTCGCGAATTCTGCGATCGACCGTCCTGGCCGGCTTTGCCGCGGCCGGTTTGATGGTGTCACCTGCCCTTGCGCAGCAACCGGCGAGCGTGTCCTCGCCCGAGCAAGAAGCCGACGAAGATGAGGACCGCATCGTCGTGACCGGTTCGCGCGTTCGCCGCAACAGTTTCACCTCGACCTCGCCGCTGCAGGTGATCGACGAAGACACGATCCAGGAAGCCGGCCTGATCGATGTCGGTGAAATCCTGCGCTCGACCACGGTTGTCCAGGGCGCCCAGCTTGACTTGCAGACCAACGCCCAATTTGTCGGCAATGCCGGCCCGGGCGGGCAGGCCGTTTCCTTGCGCGGCCTTGCCGCCGACCGGACGCTTGTGCTGATCAATGGCCGCCGTTTCGCACCAGCCGGTGTGGAGGGCGCGCCGTCCTTCCCGGACGTCTCGCTGATACCCTCCTCCTTGATCCAGCGCGTCGACATCCTGCTGGACGGAGCTTCGTCGGTGTATGGGTCGGATGCGGTCGCCGGCGTGACCAATATCATTCTGCGCACCGAGTTCGACGGCCTCCAGGTTGAGGCCTTCACAACCATTCCCGAAGACAGCGGTGGCTCACAGTCGAGTGCGAACTTCCTGGTCGGCGGCAGCGAAGGTCGTGCCAATTTCGTATTCGCAGCGGAACTTGTCCGCAGTGAAGAGCTGACTGGCACCCAGCGCGACTGGATGGCTCGCGATGGCGGTCAATACTGTTCGTTTGACATCGTCGATAATGGTGACGGCACAACGACGGAGACCTGCGGCACGGCGCATGCCTTCCAATCCGGTTTGGGCATCCTGCTGCCGAGCTTCACCTTGTTCTACGGCGCCCCCGGCACCTCAGCCACCGATTCCGACCTCGGTGTTGCCGGCTTCGTCGACGGCCGTGGCCCCAATGCTGGTGGCTTCTCGGACCAGGCCCTGAACAATTCGCGCGTGGTCAACGCCTATGAGTCACCGGAGTTCGAGCGTTCGGTCTTTTTCCTGACGGCCACGTATGATCTCGATGACTGGCTGCCGGGCACAAACTTCTTCACCGAAACCTCCTTCTCCAATCGCCAGACCTACTTCAATGGTGGCCCGGCCCAGTTCACGGTCGATTTCAACGCGGACAACCCGTTCAACCCGTTCGGTGCTCCCGGTTCCATCCTGTTGATGGCTCCTTGGGACAACGAAGCGGTTGTCGAGCTTGAGCAATGGCGGACCTATAACGGTCTGCAAGGCGATCTCGGCTTCATGGGCGCACCGGGCTGGGACTATGAAGTCTTCGCCGGTTACACGCGGTCGATGGGCTATTCGTCGCGAACCGTAACGCTTGAGGAAAATCTCAACCTGTCGGCGTCGGCAACGGCGGATCCGACCAGCGGCCTGCCGGTTTGCGGCGTACCGACGCCAGGTGGCTTCTTCCAGTCACGGACACCGGAGACCTGCGTCCCGATCAACTTCTGGTCGGAAAGCCTTTATGGCGCCGATGCCAGCTTTGCCGAAGGCCAGGCCGGGATCGACTGGCTGCGTGGCCAACGCGAGATCACCACCTTTGTCGATGAACGCATTCTCGGTGGCTTCGTCACCGGTCCGGTGTTCGACTTGCTCGATGGCGAAGTCTCGGTGGTGCTTGGATCGGAATGGCGTGAACAATCCCTGGATTCTCGATCCGGTGAAGTTGCCGAACGCGGTCTTGGGTTGAACTTCTTCAAGGACCGTTCTTCGGCAGGCTCTGTTGAGCTGTTTGAGGTGTACGGCGAAGTCGTTGCCCCGATCATCCAGGACCGCCCGTTCGCACGGGAAATCACGTTTGAAGCGGCAGCCCGCTTGGTTGACCACGAGTTCTACGGACAAAACTCCACCTGGAGTGCCCGCGCACGCTGGGTCCCGGTCGACTTCCTCACCCTGCGCGGGACGATGGGCACCTCCTTCCGGGCGCCGAACCTGCGGGAACTCTTCCTGGGCGGGCAGTCGGGCTTTATCGGCTTCGTCAATGACCCTTGCGGCGTGCCGGCCACGGCAGTCGGGACCGATCCGGTCACCGGAAATCCGATCTACGCCCCTGGCGCGGACAGCAATGGCGACGGTATCGGCGATCTCGACGGTCGCGCCCAGATCGTGCTGGACAATTGCGCGGCGGAAGGCGTCGATCCGTTCACACTCGGGGTTACCGGCACATCCGGCTTTGAAGCCTTCCGGTCCGGCAATCCAGGCCTCGACCCTGAAACGTCGGAAGCCATCTCGCTGGGCTTTGTGATCGAGCAGCCGTTCACGGACCTGTTCGATCTGACGCTGGGCGTGAACTACTATGAAATCGAGGTCTCCGACTCGATCCTGGTTCCGACCGCCGGCCAGATCCTGGCCAATTGCTATCGGTCCGCCAACTTCCCGAACGATCCGTTCTGTACCCGCCGCGTGCGTGACCCGAACACGCAATATCTCAACGAGGTGGATACGACGCCGTTCAACGTGTCGTCCAACACATCGGAAGGTCTGGACTATAACCTTCGCTTCAACATGGACTTCGAAGCGATGGGCCGGAACTTCACCTTCACGTCGGACACCGCCCTCACCCAGTCGACAGACATCACGACGACGATCACGCTGGCCGGCGTGACCAATGTCAACGAGGCGCTGAACACGCTGGGCAATCCGGAATGGCGCGGCACCTTCACCAACCGGCTCTTCACGTCGACGGATTGGGGTGACCTCACCTTCTTCCATCGCGCGCGCTGGATCGGAGAAGTGAATGTGACGGAAAACCCGAACTTCATCGGGGCCGGCACACCGGCACAGTTCGATGTTCCGTCGGCGCAATACCATGACATCTCGGTGTCACTGTCCCAGGAGAGCTGGCGCGTGACGATGGGTGTCCAGAACATCGCCAATGAAGACCCGCCCCAGATCGATGAAGACCTCGGTACGATGGGTGTCGGACTTGGCAATCTGACGACGCGCAATGTGCCGTCGGGCGGTGGCTATGACCAGATCGGTCGCCGCTTCTTCATCAACGTGTCGAAGCGCTTCTAGGGCGCACTCGACATGTGAGGGGGACGGCCCGCGTCGGCGACGCGGGCCGTTTTCATGTGCGGTAGGGATCAGCCTGCAGAGCAAACAGGTTCGCATAGGCGCCGCCCTGCCCGATCAATGTTTCATGATCACCGACCTCGGCTACACACCCCTGATCAAGCAGGATGATGAGATCGGCCGTGCGCAGATTGGACAGGCGGTGACTGATCAGGATCAGCGAGCGACCAGGCGCGAGCGGTCGTGCCATGAAAGCCGACTCCGCTTCCGCATCCAGTGCCGCCGTCGGCTCGTCCAGAATGAGAATGTCCGCCGCTTCGTTGGCATGAGCGCGGGCCATGGCAAGGCGCTGCCATTGGCCGCCGGACAGCTCCACGCCCTCGGCAAAGCGCTTCGACAGCCGGGTCTCGACACCATTTTCCAGCTCGTCGACCAGCTCGCGCGCCAGCCCCGCCGCAAGGGCGCGATCCATCGCGTCGGGTGACAATGTCGCCAGGCCGATCCCGGATTCAACATTGTCGCGCACCGATAGCTTGTAGTTCACATGCGGTTGAAACATGACGCCGATCCGGCGCGACAGCGCCGCGGGGTCCCATTCGGCCAGATCAAGACCGTCCAGCAGGACCCGGCCTGTATCAGGGCGATAGAGGCCGGCAGCCAACTTGACCAAAGTCGTCTTGCCTGACCCGTTGACGCCGACAAGGCCGAGCCGGGTCCCTGGTGCGAGCTGAAAGCTCACCCTGTCGAGCGCGCGCGTACTGGCACCCGGATAGGCAAAGCTGACATTCTCGAAACGCAAGCCGTCGCCGGGCGTCGGACCTTCAGTGGCCAGACCGGCCGTGCGGCCCTCGTCCAGATCAAGCAGGGCAAACAGCCGGGTGACATAGAGAAGATCCTCATGACTGCCGGTAAAGGCTGCCAGCAGTGCATTGACCGCGTTCTGGCCCTGTTTGAGCAGGCCGATCAGCATGGTCATGTCGCCAAGGCTGAAGCGACCGGCGATCGTGGCGACCACGATCCACAGCTTGCCACCGAGAAAGATCGCCGACCCGCCAATACCCAGCAGGGATCCGATAACCGCCTGACGCCCCTGAAGGCGCCGGTCGCCATCATGCATGTCATGAAACAGGTCGGAGAACCGGCCCAGCAAGGGCGCGCCGAGCCCGTAGTGCAGCCTTTCGCGCGCCGCCGCCTCATTGGTCACGAGACTTTCCAGATAGTTGCGCTCACGCATTTGCGGCGAGCGGGCGGTGTAGAAACGATAGGCATCGCCCGAAAAGCGCAGATTGCCGAGAAAGGCCGGCAAGCCCCCGACCAACATCAAAAGGATGAGCCAGGGCGCGCTGGCGGCGAGAAGCGCAATGATCGAGACCAGCGTGACCCCGGCCTGCAGAATGTCAAAACAGCGGACGATCAGCCCGTAAGGCCGGGCCGCCGCAAACTGTTTGGCATGGATGAGCATTTCCTGGACGCGCGGATGCTCAATCTGGGCAAGGGAAAAACGGTTTGCCTTGTCGAGGATGAGGCGAGCCACGGCAAAGCCGAGTTCAGCGTGAAGGCGGGCCTTCTGGAAAACCAGCCCCCGCCGCACCACCAAGAGGACAGCGAGCAGACCGGCCTCGACCACCACCCAGCGAAGCGCTGCATTGCGGTCAGCCTCCAGCCCGGAGCCGATCGCCGCCACCACACCGTCGATCAGCAATTTGGAAACGTAAAGCGCGGCCGGTGGCAGCAAGGCTGCCACGACCGTCAAGACAGAGATGCCCAGTGTCAGGCCAGGGCGCGTCTTGGCGATGATGGCCAAGGTCCGACCGGCGGCCGAAAGCCGGTCCCGCAGGGGCGGGACCGGTTCGCTCACACTGTCCGGGTCAGGGTCGGACATGCAGGATCAGGCGACCCGGGCCTTCTGGGCTTCGGCTTCTTCAGCGATACGACGCGACAACACAGCCCCTTTGTGCGGGAAAGCCTCGGCCGGCACCGGACGGTCAAGGAACGGCGCCAGCTTCTCAAACCCTTCACCGGAACAGATGTCGATGATCAGCAGGTCCTCGGGACGGTCCTTGAAGAAAGCCATCACATCGCGCACATGCTGGTCATAGACCCAGGAGAAACGGTCCGGGCAAAAATTGTAACAACCATAAACCGCTGCGCGCAGGAATTGGCGCATCCGCAGATGCACTTCCTCGTCGGGGTCCTCGACATCCTTGAAGGCCGGGCGATTGTAGTAGTGTCGAGACACCGACCCCAGCCAGCTCTCCTTGTCGCGCACGGTCAACACGAATTTCGAGCCGGGATACTGCTTGTCCAGCTGCTGATAGATCGGAATGGTCGTGATATCGGTCAAACCATCGAAATAGCGCAGCAGGGTCAGGTCGTACTGGGCGTTGGCGATCTCGATATAGGTATCTTCATCGATCGGGTAATGGCTGCAGTCAAAGCCGAGCATCTGCAGGCCGGACGTCAGGCTGCGGGTGCCCGTGCGCGACAGGCCAAGGCCGAAGACTTTCGGTTTGTCGGCTTTCTGACCATAGGCGACCCGGTCGGCATTGGCGGTCAGCCAAGCATCCAGATCGGCACGCGTAAACGGCGTTTCGGCCGTCAGGCCGAGCTTGGCCAACTCGGCCTCGGCATGATCCGGCAGCGCTGCGATAAAGGCGTGAACCTCGTCCGGCGTGGCTGTCGTGGGCACCATGCGACGGGCATAGTCGACCGCGTAGCGCGCCATCGTCAGGTCGCAGAAGTCACCCTCGGTCGTGACCCATTTTTTCATCGACCGTGTCAGTCGTTGCCGCTGCACCTTCACCCGGCTGCGCAGCTCACGCAGCGCGTATTTCATGAAGATGTGGCGGTAGGACTGGAAGTGATCGTGCAGAATGTCGAAATTGCGGAACTGCTTGGCCGAACCCATTGGCTTCATGGCTAGGTTGCGCAGGCGTGATTCCGGTCGCAGCACGTATTTGAGGTCATCCTTGGGGATGTCGACAGCGGCCATGGCCCGCACCAGATCGATGCGCGTGATATGGACGCCGCAATGCAGCCGCCCGCGGAACCGATCCGACACATAGGCGTCGACATAGGGCGCGTCGCAGCTGTCGATGAAAGGCCGGATGTTCTCCAGGATCAAACAATCCGCATCGACATAAACGACATAGTCGCAATCATGCTCGATGCGCAGCATTTGCGCGACGCACTCGGTAAAGGGCCGGACATCGTCGATGATGTGGACATTGTCCGGCTGGATGTTCTCGATCGCCAGCTCGAGCGCCACGTCACGCGTGCGCTCGTCAATCTGACGAAAAACCAGATCAACTTTCGCCATTGTCATTCCCCCCACTGGAACGGCGCATTGGCCGTCGCAGCCATCTGCTCGAACAGGGCGAGATGTTCGTGCTTCATTTCTGTCTTCCAGCGCAGATCAAGCTCGATTCCACCGGAATGGTTTTCATAATAGTCGCGGGTCCGTGAACCCAGGCTGACAAAGGCCTCGTCCGGATCGTCAAAACGCGAGCGCGCAGCGATGAACTGGGTTCCACTATTACCGCCCAACACATGATGCTCGACGGCGCTGAAATCCGCCATTGCCGGCTGGTAGTCCAGGCCGATCAAGTGACAGAGTGCGCGAATGGTGGCGGCACTGTTGCCCGCCAGATCTTCATAGCGAACGCGCATTTTCGGGCCATCGAACGCATCGAACAGCGCCTGTGCGGTGGCCATCTTGTCGACCCAGGCCTGAATTTGCTCGCCGGGATCGCGATCAGGGTATTTGCGCAGCCGTGAATTGACCACGGCCCGCCCGTCGCGACTCAACAAAAGCAGGACAGGCCGACCTCCACCGCTGCGAACCTCCGCCGCCCGGTCCTCGATCCAGCCTTCATCCTTGGTCGAATCAATGATGACAGACTTGCCGACATGCGCCGCGACCTGGGCATAGAGCGGCGAGCAACCATCCCATTCAAACCCGGCCCAGACCGGACAGTCCTCACCGCAGATCTTGCAGACGCGCTTGCGCAGCGGCTTCTTCTCGTCGCCGAGATAACGGGCCTTGCCGCCCTCACCCATGTAGAAAGCATCGGTATGACTGCCGAGGATCATGCCCAGCAGTGTCGAACCGGAATGACCGGCTCCACATATCATGACGGCCGACAGCCGTGATCGGTCTTGCATCCGCTCGCGATGCCTCTATTGGGTCCCCGCAATACTTCTTCGTGATTGTGTTGCGAGAGACAAGCGAAAAAACGATGACGGCCTGCGCAAGCTGGAGACCTGCGACCAGGCTTGGCAACCTGGTGTCATCGTGCCGCATGTTGGTGCAATCTTGCAGCGCTATAAACGGGCTTCGATCCGCAACCGGGGAACTGACCATGACACGCGCCCTTCTCACACTCCTGCCGGCCATTGCCCTTGCCGCCTGCGGCGGCGGCAACGACACACCGTCGACCAACACGAACGCATCCTCGCCAACGTCCAACGACGCGGCGGCCACTGCCGGAGACACGCCCCCCGCAGCGAGCCGCGACACCGCCGCCATTCTCGCCGAGTTGGGCGGCGACTATGTCAATGCAGACCTGACCAATGGCGCGCGCCAGTTCCGCCGCTGCCAGTCCTGCCACACGCTCAACAATGGGGGGCGCCACACGGTCGGACCCAATCTACACGGGATTATCGGAGCCCCTGCCGCAGGCGCGGACCGCTTCAGCTATTCGAGCCAGCTCGCCGAAGCCGGTCTGGTCTGGGACCTCGACGCACTCGATGCTTGGATCGCCAACCCCCGCGCGCTCGTTCCGGGTAACCGGATGAGCTTTGTCGGCCTGCGTGACGCCGATGATCGCCGGGATGTCATTGCCCATATCGCCGTCGAAACCGCAGACGACTAGGATCAAAACCGCCGCCACACCGACAGAAACAAGGCCTGCTGGTTGATTGCATTGCGACCGGTGGGCGTGAACGATGCACCGATCTGGATCGTCTGCGCGCCGAGCTCGCGACTGACAGACAGCTGCAGCTTGTGCTGATCGAAGGCGCGCGCGCCGGGCCGATCCGTTTCAACACTCCAGACCGAGAAGCTCTGGGCCAGCACCTGCCAACGATCAGTCACACGCCAGCCGGCGGTCAGATCGAGCCGTGCTTCGTCCAGATATTCCCCGTCACGCCATCGCCAGGCGGTCTGGGCCTCGACAAAGCCGTGACGCCCCAGGCCTTGTCCGAGGAGCGCACGCAGTTCCGCAGCCATTTCGCCGGATCCAAAAGCCTGATTGGCGACATTCTCGCCCTGGCCGGGGATCAGGGCCATCGCTTGCAACGACGCAACAGTCGCATCGCGACGCCAGACCTGGCGCCGCCAACCGATTTCACTGGCTGCCAGGCCCCGCGCCTCGTCATAGGATTGCCCACGCGCGCGCCGCACATCCTGCCAGGCGATCCGGACAACCATCGTATCACGTCCGCTAAGCCCGTATTCGAGATAAGCGGCCGTCTCATCCTTGTGAAAATAGCCGTCATCCGAGCGTCGACGATCACCGTCGAACCTCGTGTCGGCGCGATCCACCAGAGTAGTCATGATGATAACGCCCTCGCCCTGCGGCTGGGGCCAGGCACCCGCGTCGGCCGGCGCATCCAGGGCGAGCCCTGATGCACCGGCCAAACAGGCGATTGCGGTCAGACTTCGAAGCCGGGGCTTTCGCGGCGAACGCGATCCATGATCGCGGCCCAGGCTATCTCCTTGAAGAAGTCGTTGGACGCGATCTCCGAAGATTGCCCGAAGACGCGGTCCTGCATCTTCTCGTCCCATTCAATCAGCTCTCCACCCGCCTGGGCCATGACCTGGATCTTGCAGGCACGCTCCAGTAGATAGATGCGAATATACGCGCTAAACGGGTGATCGCCAACCGACAGCGTCCCATGGTTGCGCAAGATCATCAGGTTCTTCTCGCCGAGATCCGCCACAAGCCGCTCTTTTTCCTCGGACTCCAGGGCGATACCTTCATAGTCGTGATAGCTCACATCATTGAAGACATTCATCGCCAGCTGGGAAATCGGGCGAAGCCCGCCCTTCTGGGCCGCGACGGCAACGCCGGCATCGGAATGCAGATGCAGGGCCACGGCAACGTCATGCCGGGCCGCGTGGATCGCCGAATGAATGGTGAAACCGGCCGGATTGATTCCGTATCGCGATGGCGGCAGGACATTACCGTCGAGATCGATCTTCACCAGGTTCGACGCGGTCACATCCTCATAAAGCAGGCCGAACGGGTTGAGCAGAAAATGCTCATCCGGTCCGGGTATCCGCATCGAGATATGGGTGAAAAAGAGGTCATCCCACCCGTGCATCCGCACAAGGCGGTACAGGGCGGCAAGGTCACAGCGCGCCTTCCACTCCTCGGCCGAAACCTGGTCCTTGACCGACATGCTTGTTTGATCGTCCATGATGTTCTCCCCATGGCTTGTATCGTTATCGCCAACAATGCGCAGGATCGGGCCTGCCGGCCCGCCCGTCAAATATCCCGCGCCAGTCTCACACCGGAAAACTGCCAGCGCGCCGCCGGCGGGAAGAAATTGCGGTAAGTCGCGCGCACATGCCAAGGCGCCGTCGCGCAGGATCCGCCGCGCAAGACATACTGCCCGCTCATGAATTTGCCATTGTATTCGCCAACCGCGCCGGCCGCCGGACGAAAGCGCGGATAGGCCGAGTAGGAAGACCGCGTCCACTCCCAAGCGTCACCGAACATCTGGCGCAGCCCGGTCACGCCGGACGGGTTGGACGGCGTGATGCCGGGATGGGCGGAAACACCAGGCTGCGCATATCGGCCATCCGGTCCCCGTGCCCGCTGCGCAGCGTGTTCCCACTCGGCTTCGGTCGGCAAGCGCGCACCGCTCCACTCGGCGAAGGCGCTGGCTTCGTAATAGCTGAGATGGATCACCGGCGCGTCCAGGTCGAGCGGGTGCAGCCCGTGCAGCGTGAATTCCTGCCAACCGGCATCGCCCTGCCGCCAATACAAGGGCGCTGACCACGCCTCATCCTGTAAACGCGCCCAACCATCCGACAACCATAGCGACGGGGTCGCGTAGCCGCCATCGGCGATGAAGTCTGCATAGTCCCGATTGGTCGCCAGACGGTCGGCCAAGGCGAAGGGGACAAGGATCACCTGATGCCGAGGCCCTTCATTGTCGAAATGAAAGCCGACGCCATCGACGCCGATATCAACCGTGCCGCCAGCAAATTCGACCCAACCCGGCTCGGCAATCGGCGCGGGCTCGGTGCGGCGCGCCGGCGGAAAGGCCACGGGGGAAAACGGATGGCGTGACAGCACATGCTTGATATCAGTGAGGATGAGCTCCTGATGCTGCTCCTCATGCGCGATCCCGAGTTCAATCAGCGGCGCAAGTCGTGCATTTTTATCGCCATGGTCAACGGTCAGTAAACGCGCCATCGCGTCATCGACATGATCACGATAGGCCATCACGTCGGCCAAGCGCGGGCGACTGAGAAAGCCACGTTCGGCCCGGGCGTGGCGATCACCAATCCCGTCATAGTAGGAATTGAACAGGTAGTTGAATTCAGGGGAAAATTCCTGATATCCGGCGAGATACTGCCGAAGCACGAACGTCTCCCAGAACCAGGTGGTGTGGGCCAGGTGCCATTTGGTCGGACTGACATCCGCCATGGTCTGGACCAGCATGTCCTCCTCGCTCAAGCCGACGACCAGGGATTGCGTCTGCTGCCGCACGTTCGAATAGCGTGTGAGCAATGACGCCGGCCGGATGTCATCCATGGCTGAAACCCCTCTCGTCACCGCCCGAATTAAGAAGTTTTCAAGGCGTTCCTGTCATCGATAACCGTCAATGTAACGGTTCGCAAATCAAGACCCATGGCCGCAAAACCAGCCGACGCGCTCCATCTTCTCGCGACTGTACGCGACCCCGACAAACGCCAGCAGCTTGCGCTGAGCGTAACGGAGATGTGTGTCGCGCAGCCCTTGTCGGCATCGGCCGAACCAGTCGCCGGCGACCTGCTCATTACACTGTCGACCAAGTCGGACCTCGACACCAAGATGGCAATGGCCAAAAAGCTGGCCGGTTGCGATTGGGCACCGCATTCAGCGATCCGGCACTTCGCCTTCGACCAGATCGAAATCTCCGCGATCATCATCGAAAAGAGCGATCAGTTGACGCAGAAAGACATGATCGAACTCGCCGAAACCGGCTCGATCGATCACCGGCGCCACCTCGCCATGCGTGCCAATCTCTGCCTGCCCGTGACCGATCGCCTTGCCAAGCCAGGCGAACCAATTGTGTTGCGCGCGCTGGCCAACAACGACACCGCGGAAATCTCCGAGAACACGCTGGAGGTCTGCCTCCACGTGGCGCGCGAGCATCCCAAGCTGCGTGAAGCGCTGGCCCGCCGCCACGACCTGTCGACTGACTACGCGACTCAACTCTGCATCATGTTGCCGGAAAACTGGCGCGAGGAACTCTACCGCCGGTTTGGCCTCGACAAGGCAAAAGTCGAGAGCCTCGCCGTTGACGCTGCACTCGGCGCGACACCGGAAGATGTCGATAAGGAGGCCGCCCGCGAAGTCCAGGATGCAAAATCCGCCGGCAAGCTGAGCGGCCGTTTCGCGATGGACGCGCTCAAGGCCGGCAAGGAAGCTGTGTTCGATCACGCGATCGCCGCCCTGTGCGACATCAAGGCGTCGCAATGGCGCATCGCATTGGCGATGAGCGGTGTCCGCGCCGCCGCCATGGCTTGCCAGGCGGCCCAGCTGGACCGCACCGCCTATCCGATCATCCACAAGACGTTGCAGCGTTCTGGCCGCATCCACCAGGCGTTGGAAGGCGATGCCATGGCGGCAGCGGCGAATGTCTTCCGCATGTACGGTCCGGAAAAAGCGGCGAAGGTCTTGCGCCAAATGGGCACGAGGGCTTGAATAAGAACCTGTTTCATCAGGTTTTCCTTCGAGCACGCCCATCACCGCTTCTCTCGCCTTCCTCGCCAGCCCCCGACCTGAGGCCAAGGCCGCCAAGTCGCGCCTTGAAAACCTCTATGGCCATGCGCCCATCGAAGAGGCGGATGTCATCGTCGCCCTGGGTGGCGACGGGTTGATGCTTGACGCTCTGCACATGTCGATTCGCACCGGCGCGCGGGTTTATGGCATGAATTTCGGATCGGTCGGCTTCCTGATGAACGAGTTTCGCGAGGACGGGCTGCCGCAACGGATTGCCGAAGCCGAGCGCGCGCGTATCCATCCGCTGCGTGCCTTCGGGGAAGACATCCACTGCAAACCCTTCGAGGCCCTCGCTATCAACGAGGTCTCGCTGCTGCGCGAAACCCGGCAAACGGCCAAGATCAAGATCACAATCGACGGCAAGAGCCGGATGTCCGAGTTGCAGGCCGACGGCATCCTGGTCGCGACGCCGGCCGGGTCGACGGCGTATAACCTCTCTGCCCACGGGCCGATCCTGCCATTGACCTCAACCGTGCTGGCCCTGACCCCGATCAGCGCCTTCCGGCCACGGCGATGGCGCGGGGCGCTCCTGCCGCGCAATGTCCGGGTTGGCTTCGAGATCGTCGAACCATCCCTGCGGCCGGTATCTGCGGTGGCCGACAATCAGGAATTCCGTGAAGTGGCCCGCGTTGATGTGGTAGAAGCCCATGATGTGACGCTGACCATGCTGTTTGATCCCGGCCGTGATCTCGCCGAACGCATCCTGGTCGAGCAGTTCGAAAACTGAACGGATTTAGGCTGGCGTTAAGCAAGCCGCGCTAGTCTGACCGTACGATTTGATCGAGCGGACCCGGGCCCACGATGACAGACTTCGCGCTGGACACGACCTTATCCCGTCTCACCATCCTTCTGGTGGACGACAGCGCCGCGCTGCGCGGGGCACTGCGGGTTTCGTTGCAGGCCTTCGGTTGCAACCGGGTGATCGAGGCCGACACGGTCGAGCGGGCCCTTGATGTCCTGCGGGCCAAGCCGGTCGACCTTCTGATCACCGACTGGAAGATGAAGCCACGCGACGGACTCGATCTCGTACGGACGCTACGCGACCGGCGCCACAGCCCGGCCCCGCACCTGCCGGTGATCATGTTGTCGGCCTACAGCGCCGAGGAACGCATCCGTCAGGCCCGCCAGACCGGCGTCGATGCCTTCCTGACCAAACCCTTTACCGCGGCCAACCTCGCCCAGACCCTGCGCGAGACCCTCGGGTCAACATCACAACACCGGGCCGGCGCTCCTGACGCTTCGCTCGCGACTGCCAGCTAAGAGGACGTCTCATGGCCAATAACAAGGATGTGGAGGTCATCTCCGCCCCGAACATGTTGCAGATCAAAGTTGGTGGGCCCATCAGCCAGGGCGATCTGCACATGATCCAGAAGGCCGAGGAAGCGCTCAAGGATTTGCGCACTGATTTCGGCCAATGGCTGGAAGAAGAAGTCGTGAAACTCGAAGCGGCAGCCAAGATCGTTCGCGAGAAAGGCCTCGAGGGCAGCGAGGGCGAAGACCTCTTCGTGCGCGCCCACGACCTGCGCGGCCTTGGCGCGACCTATGAATTCCCGATCATCACCCGCTTGGCCAAATCGCTGACCAAGATGATCGACATGCCGGAGAAGCGCGCCAAGGCACCGACCGCCCTCGCCCTGGCACATGTCGGTGCGATCCGCGCGGCCCTGTCGCAGAATATCCGCGACGACAATGATCCGGTCGCGGCGGCCCTCGCCGGCGAACTGGAGGCTCAAACAACGGCCTTCGCGGAGCCATGGAAGGACGACTGATTCCTAGCCATCCATACTCGCAAGAACAAAAAAAGCCGGCGTCAAACGCCGGCTTTTTTTTTCTATCCCGATGATGGCGGGTTTGCCTAGCCGGCAAGCTTGATGCTTTCCACGTCCTCGTCGAAACGGCTGAGAACATAGTCCAGATCCTCTTCCGGAATGCCCTGAAAGCGGGTGATGGCGCGTTCCGCCAGCACGCGCCGGAACTGGGCGCGACCGATCTCGTCCTGCGGGACTTCCATGCCGTGATAGACGTCCAATGCCGCGCGTACGGCCGGATAAAGCCGCGACGGCATGCCGGTGCGGTCATACACGGCGCGCAAGCCCAGCGGCCCGGCATCATGCACCAGCAACCAGGCCCGCGAATGGGTAACCCCGGCCAATTCAGCGAAAGCGTGCTCGACAAAGGCGATATGGCCGCGCAACAGGGCGCGCAGGATGAGCGATGGCGTCAGCCGGCTGTTCAACCGCAATTGCTGGACGAAATGCTTGGGGTCGTGCGCGAGCCCGGCCTGGTCAACCAGATCCAACGTGGCCCGCTCGCGGGCGCCTTCAGACAGCTCCACAGCCAGTTGCGGCGGCAGGGCATGGGCTTTCACGAGCCTGTTGAGAGCGACATCGCTGACATGGGCGATCAGGCGTTCGGTGACGCTGAGCGGCAATTGCGAGCGCGCCACAAACGCGTCCATCACGCCGCTGCTCTCGCAGAACTCGGCAAAGGCACGCTGATAGGCCGCGTCATCAAACTCGGCTCCATCATTGGCGGCCGCAATTGACACCGCGTCCTCGTCCCGGCTGTCGAGAATTTCGTGAACAACGATCGGCGCGACCCGCTCACGTTGCGCAATCGCACAGCGCTTGGCCGTGTCAGCGGTTTCAAGCACCGACAACAGGTCGTCATCCGTCAGGACCGGCGAGGATTGCAGAACCGGTGTCGCGACACTGTCGACATCCGCAGCCAGCTTGCGGGCAATCTCGCGCGGCAGGTTGGGCGATTGACGCAGGGTTATCGCAAGCGCCCGTCGCACAAGCTCGGTCGCGTCACGCGCGATCATGTCGAGAATGTCACGGGCGGCGGTGCGTTCCGCTTCGGTCAGGGAGGCGGCGTCCATGCGGCGACAGATCTTGCGGGCCGCCATCGCCCGGCTCTCATCCGACTCACCCTTCACCAGGCGGCGAATATCGTCATTTGTCAGACGGTTACGAAGGGCAACGACACTCATCGGGCTTCCGTTTCAAGACAGGCGGATCAAAAGGGAATCTAGCCGCAACATGCTTAACGAAAGCTTGCCGATGCCGCTTCCCGGTTTACGAATTGCGCGTCCGGCCGCTGCGCGGCGCGTCAAGCGAGGCGAGAATTTCCACCAGCGCCGGCGACAACTCACCATTACCGACCTGGAGATTGCTCCGCATCGAGGCCACCGACTGGACCACTGGCGATGGCGCCACCATGCCGTCATTGATCGGCGTGGCCAGCATATTGCCAACTTCCTGGACGGCCGCAGCGGTCGCGACGCGTCGGGTATCCACGCGACCATGGCCACCGCCCTCATGGGTCAGCACGGCAAGCACTTCAGAAGTTGAGCGCGGACGACCGCCTTCGAAGAAGATCGGGCGATTGGCGCGAGCCGCTGCCGGGAACAGCGTATCGGCTCGCTGCTCGGGATCGGCGGCGGCTGCATTGATCAACTCGGCGGCACCGCCGGCACCAAGGAAGTGCGCGGCATAAAGCTCACCGCCCGAAGCGGGGCGACCGATGCGCGCCTCGATCACGGAGTTGTTCTCGGCCGCGAGCTCACCGGCCATGCGGGCCGACGCCACGGCATCAAAGCGCAGGTCAAGAATTTGCTGGCGTTGCGTCGGATCACTGACCGTGAACCGGCCATTGGCGTCCTGGCTGATGGCTTGGGCGGCCTCTTCATAGCCATGGTCGGCGCCGCGCCGCGCGAGCACGCCCAGCCACGTCTGCTCGATGAATTGGAACATGCCGGCGGCGCTGGAGGTGCGCGCCTGCGCCCGGACATCGAAATTGCTTTCACGGGCGGCTGTGTCGACCAGGAAATTGAAATCCGTGCCAGTCTCCTGCGCAGCCTGGCGAATGGCGCGCATGGTAAAGTCCTGGCTGTGGGTGTCGACGGGGCTGACCAATTTTCGTCTCCGCGGGCGTTGCTGCCGGATCGTGGCGACTCGCAAAGATCGAATCGCCCATGCAGACTCACGCAAACGTGGCTAACCCGGCGTTAACGACACCCGCCGACACGCTTGCAACAAACCCCGTACGCGCCAATAATATATGAGAGGGACGTCCGACCTGACACGAGGCCCGCAAACGGGCCTCCGACCCTGAAGGAGACGACGCATGACACGCCTGAACCCCGTTATCGCTGGCCTGACAGCATTGTCATGCCTGGCTATCACGAGCGCGCCCGCATCTGCCGACCCGCCGCCAAGCGCTGTCGCCGGCGAAGCGGCACCGGCAGCCAGCGACGGCCCGATCCGGATCCGCAATGTGAACGGCTATGCCGTGCTCGACCGTCAGCACCTGGTGCTGCGCGCCGGTGCCAGCCGCCGCTACCTGGTCACGCTACAGCGTCGCTGCAGCGGGCTGAGGTCCGGCATGCATCTCGGTTTGAGCCTTGGTCGCTTCAGCACCATTCACAACCCCCGTTTCGAATACGTCGAAACCCGCGACGACCGCTGCTATTTCGACACGATCGAACAGGTCGAGAGCAATGACGAGGCCCGCACGCTGATCGCCGCCCGGGCGGACGCAGCGGCTGCGGCTGAGACAGCGGGATCGGGGACACGCTGACCTCTACAGGATCGTCGCCCCCGCGAATACCTTCCTCGCGGGGGCTGACGGTTCAGCCGGTCGAAGCAATTGAGTGGCCCGCGTCGCCGGCGCCGGTCTCGAGACGCGCCAGAATTGCATCGAGCAGCTCCACCAATCGCGCGCATTTTTCAAGGTTCAGCGCGTCGAGATGCGGAGCGGCAAACCCGCCCTTGTCATTGTCGAGATACTGGCCCGTCGCCTGTCTGAACGTATCGTCCAGCGCCGCGCGTATCAGCGCGTCGACGCCGGTTTCGATATCATGGCCAGCGACGCCATAGGCCTCGCTCACCATTTTGGTTTTCAGGAAGGAACCGGGATTGACGGCGAGAATGCCCGGCCCACCCGGCCCGACGCGTCCGGCCAGCCAGCCGGACCACATGGTCAGGCCCAGCTTGCTCTGGGCATAGGCCTGTCCGTCGTCCAGATCGACTTGTCCGCTCACCGCCTTGAGATCGACCGGGGCCTGGGCGGCCGAACTGAGATTGATCACCCGCCCCTCGGCCGGCAACAGCGGCAGCAATGACAGCGTCAGCCGATAGGGTGCGATCATGTTGACGAAGAAGCGCAGATCGAGGCCGGCCCGGTTGCGCGTCTCGCCCGGCAGGCGGAAGACGCCGGCATTGTTGATCACGACATCCAGATCGCCGCCCCGTTCCGCCAGCATGGCCGCCAGGGCATCGACACCCTCGAGCTCGGCGAAGTCGGCCTGGAAGTTCTCAACCGCGCCGTCGCTATTGACCTCCAGCAGTGCCTGTCGGGCGGCGTCCAGCTTGGCCCGACTTCGCCCATGGACAAGCACGCGATGACCCTGGCCGACAAGGGCGCGGGCGGTTGCCAGGCCGAGGCCATCGGTCGCGCCGGTGATCAGTATGGTCTTCGACATGCCAGTCTCCAGCGCCGTGAATGCAGAGACGACAAATTACGGCTGTCGAATTCAGGGTAAATGCGTCATTCTTGGTTTCAGTTTTCGGTTATCGACGACAATCTGACTGTGAGGGTCCTGCCTGCCACGCCCCCGCCTCTGGAAGGAAATGATCATGGATACCGATGGCGTCCGCCTGTTTGTCCTTGCTGCAAACCTGCTCAACATCAGCGCCGCCGGCCGCCAGCTCGGCCTGGCCCCGGCCGTGGCCAGCGCCAGGCTGGCCAAGCTCGAGCGCAAGCTGGGTGCCGACCTCCTCCATCGCTCGACCCGCAAGGTCTCGCTGTCTCTGGAAGGTGCGGAATTCCTGCCCTTCGCGCGCGAAATCCTGGCCCAGGCAGACGCGGCAAACGCCGCACTCGGCAATACTCGGATGGATGTTTCCGGGACTTTGCGTTTCGCCGCCTCGAGCACATTCGTCCAGCTTCATATCGCACCCATCCTGCCGGAATTCCTCGACCGCCACCCCGGCCTCCACCTCGACCTGAAACTGTCGGACACACAGATGGACCTGATCGAGGGCGGCTATGACCTGGCGCTGCGCAATTATGCCATCGAGGACAGTTCCCTGCGGGCCCGCAAGCTGGCCGATGACCGGCGCATATTGTGCGCCTCGCCGAACTATCTGGCGCGGCACGGCACGCCTTCCACTGCCGCGGACCTGGCCGATCACCAGCTGATCGGCTTCTCCAACGGTCCGCCCCGCACCCTGTCAACGGCGGGAACCGGTGCGTCGGGGACATTCCCGCCCGCCGGCACCAGGCCGCGGATCATCTGTGACGACGGAGCCAGCATGCGCCTGGCTGCACAGGCCGGTGCGGGCATTGCGATGAGTTCGCTCTGGAGCCTGTACCGGGATTTGCAGGACGGCTTGCTGGTGCGGGTCCTGCCCGATCACGAGATTGATGACGGCTCGGCGATCTGGCTGGTCTATCCGAAATCCAATGTCCTGACCGCCAAGGTCCGCGTCTTCATCGATTTTCTTACCGAGAAAATCGGCCGCGCCCCGAGCTGGCAAGACCCATCAACGCCCGGACACGATATCTGATTATATTCAAAATCAAAATTCAGAAGCCCTGGTAAGACCAATTTTATTGATCTGAATAGGCATTATCTCGGGGGCTGCTCACCAACGGGCCAAGCCAATACCGGGAAATTCTGATGAAAGCCATGATCCTCAATTCCTACGGCAACGATGCCCCCTTCCTCGCCGCCGATCTGCCCCGCCCCGAGCCCAAGCCGGGCTATGTCCTGGTCCGCCTCGCGGCCACCAGCGTCAATACGGTCGACACGATGATCCGCCAGCTCGGCCAGGAGAACCTGCCGCTCGCGCCCGACCTGCCCGCCCTGCTCGGCATGGATTTCGCTGGCACGATCGACGCTGTCGGTGACGGCGTCGACGGTTTTGCCATTGGCGACGAGGTCTATGGCTGCGCCGGCGGTCTTGCCGACCTGCCCGGCGCGCTGGCCGAATACATGCTCGCTGATACCCGCCTGATCGCCCACAAGCCGAAACGCCTCTCCATGCGCGAAGCCGCCGCCCTGCCCCTGGTCGGCATCACCGCCATGGAAGGCCTGCAACGCGCCGGCACCCGGGCCGGTCAGAGCGTGCTGGTGCATGGCGGCACTGGCGGTGTCGGCCATCTCGCCGTCCAGATCGCCCGCCATCTCGGCGCGACGGTCTCGGCCACGGGCGGCGGCGATGCACAGCTCGACATCATCCGGAGCTATGGCGCCACGGCGATCAATTACCGCACCGAGAGCGTGGCCGATTATGTCGCTACGCAGACCGGCGGCGCGGGTTTCGACGTGGTGTTCGACACGGTCGGCGGCGCCAACATGACCAACTCCTTCGAGGCCGCCGCCCTGAACGGCCAGGTCGCCTCGACCGTCTCCCTGCTCGAACTCGACCTCACCCCGGTGCATTTCAAAGGATTATCCCTGCATGTCGTCTTCATGCTCATCCCGATGCTGCATGATGTCGGACGCGAGACCCATGGCGCCATCCTCACCGAGCTGGCCCGCCTGGTCGATGCCGGCGCCGTCACCCCGCTGCTCGACAACACAAGCTTCACCCTCGACCAGGTCGGCGACGCCCATGCCCGCCTGACCAGCGGCCAGGCCATCGGCAAGGTCGTCATCGACATCGCGTGATCCGGCAGCGGATCCCGAAAACGAGAAAAGCCGTCCGTGTCGGGGGCGGCTTTTTCTTGTGCGGGGTGGGGGGAATCGTGGCGATGCGCGTAGATGGACACAATGCGAGCTAGGTGTAGTTTCTCGAGACGTTGTTCAGCAAGGTTCTAAGCCTTTTGGCTGGCGTCTGCCTGTCAAGAGCATAGTGTGGTCGGTTGGTGTTGTACCAGTCCAGGTATCGCTCAAGGTCCCGGTTTCGGCTGTCGGATGATCGGTAGGGGATGGCGTAGGCCCATTCTCGAAGCAGGGTCTGGATGAAGCGCTCAGCCTTGCCGTTGGTGGGCGGCGTGTAGGGCCGAGTGCGGATGTGGCGGATGCCCAGCCAGCGCAGGACTTTGGCGAAGAGGCGCGAGACATAAGGGCCGCCATTGTCGGTCATGACGCGCTCGACACGGATGCCGCGGGTTTTGAACCAACGCAGAGCGCGGACAAGGAAGGCGGTGGTCGTGCCGCGTTTCTGGTCGGCCAGGACCTCGACATAGGCCAGGCGTGTGGCGTCATCGATGGCGACATGGACGCAGTCCCAGCCGGCGCCGGGATTGCGGTTGCCCTTGCGCCCGCCGGTCACCCGATGACCGGGTTTGTTGAAGCGGCCCAGTGACTTGATGTCCAGATGGATGAGCTCGCCCGGACGCTCGCGCTGATAGCGGATGACGGGCGGTCGTGGCTCCAGCGCTGACAGCCGCCCCAGTCCCATGCGCCTGAGCCAGCGCGCCACGGTCGAACGGGCCAGACGCAGCCGGTCGGCGATCTCGGCCGCCGTCATGCGGTAATCGCGGCGAAGCCGGGCCGCGGCATCCCTTCACCACTCACCGATCCGCCGGGCCGGCCGGCGCGGTGCACTCGACGCGGTGTCTAGCCCGGTATCGCCGCCCACGCGGTATCGCGCCAGCCATTTGTAGACGGTCCGAGCCGATATCCCAAAGGCCGAAGCAATGGCCGCGACCGTCTCACCGGCAGCATGGCGCTGTACAATCAAGGCTCGCGAATACGGCGTCGTTCTGGCATTCCTATCGCTGTTCATCCGGGCGCTCCTTTCCTCTGGTCGTGTCGCAACAACCAGTCTCAAGGCTTCAGCCCGGGTGAACAACCTTATGAAAACTCACAGTGAGCGCTCCCTGGCAGAGCGACTCTAGCCATCGTGAAACGACATAAACCTATACCTAGCGAGCCGCCCCACACGCTTAGCCCTACAATCTGGGTCGCAATGGCAAGTATGAGCGCGATGGACCCCGCTTACCCAAGTACCAATGGCGATCATCTGCCACGCTCATCCACGGCTTCTCAATTTCGCCAATAAAAAGCCCCGCCGAAGCGGGGCCCTTCAGGTTTCGATTATGGATCAGGCTACATATCCCGAAGGATACAGGCCTCATTCACCATTTTGCGATAGAGGTCGAAATTAGCCTCCATGGCTATCTTCCAGCGGGTCGCTTCGTTACGGCTTGTTTCTGCGACATTCAGTTCTGCAGCGCGTTGGACGACGCGATCAACGCCAAGCCAATCCACACTTTCCGGGGGCAGCCCGACCGTTTCAAAAATGCGCGTAGCGGCTTCGCGCGAGGCAAACGCACGTTCATACGTTACGACCGCGATGTTCAACCCCGCCGCCAACCCGTCGGCTAGTTGACGCAGAGAGTTGTTCCAGCGCGTGAGCGCCTGAATTCCGTCGAGAGCGAACGCTTTATCATCCGGGTTGTCAAAGCGCGCCTGAAAGCTCTCGCTTACCGACAGCGGATTACGCAAGATAAACAGCACTTGGCACCCCGGAAAGGTACTTGTGATGTAATCGAGGTGGCGCGTCACGTATGGGTATTTATCGCCACGCAGAACTGTTTTGTCGTACCGGGCCTGATAGCGCTCACGCTCGAACTCTCTGGCACGTTTTCCGGCGTCGAAGTCGCGCGGGGCGAAGAACTCCTCGGCCGTGAAATGTGCCGGAGTCAACTCGTCCCTCCCCCAAAGGGGGGCATACCGCTCCATGCCGACAACTGCGTCTGGGTGATGGTTTATCAGCGACGTCAGAGCGCTTGTGCCTGAACGCGGGTTGCCGCCGATGAACAGGTATGATGGCGTGTCGCGCGGGAATGTTTCGATGCTATGCATGTGCTCCGGTCCTCTTTAGCAAAATATTAAAGCAGCCTCCGAGTCCACGCGCAAGACGCTCAGGTGGCGCCAAGCTGCGGCCCGACAACGAAATTCGGGTTGCGGCGGATGACAGCCACGCCTGATGCCGTAGCCGAAGCGGCGATCGAGATGGCAATGGTGACACAATCCGAAGACAGTGAGGCCCGAAGGCGTGCCCGACAGCCCGCAGATCCGCACTCGTAAGTGTGAGATCGCAGCAGCGCGTCGTCGCCTCGGCTACCGGCGGATCGGACTGATGCAGGAACATGAGGGCCTCACCATGAACCAGAAAAAGCTGCGGCGGCTCTACCAAGAAGCCTTCGACAGCCTCGTCCACGCCCGCAGGTACTGGCGGCGACGGCACCACGACGACAACCACCACCGGCCTCACTCATCCCTAGGCGGGCCGACGCCCGCAGCGAGCCGGTCGCTCGAGCAACGCGCGGGCTCCGCTCCCGGCACACTCGCCGCAACTCAAATTATGAACCATGAGAGGCTCGGACTCTCGAAATAAGAGAGGTAGTAGGGAATAAGCCCACTAGCCTATAGCCGGTCAACACTCAATTGATGCCCAATGACTGAAAAGCCAGAATCGCTGTCGCAAACCATTCTGGGAATTGGATTCAAGATACTGTTTTTAAACAGGTTGTTATGGTACCGCCTCCCTGGTTTGAACAGGGGACCTCTAGATCCACAATCTAGCGCTCTAACCAACTGAGCTAAGGCGGCACACTTTGTCATGACGCTTGGCCGGCAGCGCGGCTGCAAACCTTGGCATGAGGCGCGGGAAACTAGCCTTCCCGCCCCGCGCTGGCAAGCACCCCGTCAAGGCTTTTGCAGAGGGCTCTGCAGCCGCCCTGACGATGGTGATCAGGACGCGTAGCCGCGTGCCTGGATATGGGCCCGCATCGCGGCGACGCGGTTGTCATCGGACGGGTGGGTGGAGGCGAACTCAGCCGAGTTGTGATCATTCATGGCCGACATGCCGACCCAGAAATCCACCGCCTGGCGGGGATCATAGCCGGATCCCACCATGTAATCGACGCCGAGCCGGTCGGCCTCATATTCGTGCTCCCGCGAATAGGGCAGGATGACGCCATAGGTCACGCCCATGCCGAGTGCGGCACCGATATCATCACTGTAACGCGCATAATCCGAGCCGGCGGAGCCAATCGCACTGGCGAGCAGCGAGACGCCCATCTGGGCCGCCATTTGCTGACTGGCCCGCTCGGCCGAGTGCCGCCCGGCAACATGGCCGACCTCATGGCCCATCACGGTGGCGATATGGTCATCGGTCTCCATGATATCGAGAATGCCCTTGTAGAAGCCGACCTTGCCATTCGGCAGGACCCAGGCATTGACGGTATCGCTGTCGAAGACGACGAACTCCCAATCGAGATGGTTTTGCCCGGACGCTGCGACGACGCGGTCCCCGACACGCTGCAGGCGACGTTGATAGGACGGGTCGCGCAGCACGCGCTCGCGCTGCAGGCTGTCCCGCCACGCCCGGTCCGAGAGCTGGGCGAGCTCACCGTCGGACACCAGCATCAACTGGCTGCGCCCAAGCGCTGCATTGTCCGCGCATCCGGCCACGAAGGGCAGAACCGTGCCTGCCGCCAACCCCATGATCATTTCACGACGCCGAACCAGATCGACCGGTGGTTTTGCCGACATGAGTTTTCCCCCCTTTGGTGTTGCCGCAATCAGCGATAACCTTAGCGCAGAGTGTTTTTCGCGTCTCGCCAAGAAAGCGACAAACACGCCTGCTAGCGTGTTAATTCAGCCATTTCGGAGTCCCCTCCCCATGAAACGCCTCGCTGTTGCCCTCGGTCTGGTCGTCGTTCTCGCAGTTGCTGCAATCTTCATCCTGCCATCCGTGATTCCGGCGTCCACCTATCGCGAACCGGTCGAGACCGCCGCCCGTGACGCGCTCAACCGCGAGGTCTCCCTGGCCGGCGATATTTCATTGCAAGTGTTTCCGCGACTGGAGATACGGGCCAGCGACGTATCGATCGCCAATGCCGAAGGCTTCGGCGATGACGCCTTTGCCGAAATGCGCGAGATGCGGGTCGGCGTGCGCCTCATTCCGCTTTTGAGCCGGCGTGTCGAGATCACCGAATTCGTGCTGGTCGAACCAACCATCCGCCTGGCCCAGAACCGGTCCGGCAATAACTGGACCTTCACGCCCGCCGACAGTGCCACGCCGACACCCGCGCCGTCCGGCGATGGGTTTGTCCGCCGCGAAGGCGCCCTGCCGATCGAGGCCAGTTTCGGAGACGTGCGCATCGAGAATGGCGCGATCTACTTTGCCGACGGCAATCAGAGCCGGGCCATTACCGGGCTCGACCTGTCGGTCGCCCTGCCGTCGCTGGATACGGAAACCCGCCTGACCGGCGCTCTCAATGCCGATGGCGAAAGCCTGGATTTCTCCGCCACGCTCGGGTCGATTCGCGATTTCTTCGAGGGACGCGAAACTCCCGTCGCGCTGACGCTCGGCGGCAATCTGGCAGATCTCAGTTTCGATGGCCGTATCCTGGAGGGCGAGGCCATTGCCTATGAAGGCCGGATCGACACCACCATCCCGTCGGTTCGCGCATTGGCCGCCTTCGCCGGCGCGCCCCTGCCTGCAGGTGACAATCTGGAGCGCTTCCGCACGGTCGGACAATTGACCGGCGCGCCCGGCCAGGTCCGCCTTGCAGCTTCGACACTGGCCTTGGATGCGATTGCCGGGTCTGCCGACATCAACGTCAATCTGGCCGGCGACAAGCCAAGCCTGACCGGCAGCCTGACGCTCGCCGAGCTGGATGTGAATCCCTATCTGCCAGCGACATCGACGCCACCGGCGCCGACAACCGGCGGCGGCATCCCGCCCTGGAGTGATGCCCCGATCGATCTGGCCGGGCTGGGCATTGTCGATGCCGATCTGCGCCTGACGGTCGGACGTCTGGTCTTCCAGGACATCGAGGTCACCGATGCCCGTCTGCGCGTCGAACTGCGCAATAGCCGCCTGGAAGCAACGCTGGAAAACATCTCGCTCTATGAGGGGCAGGGCCGCGCCACGGTGGTTGCCAACAATCGCGGAAACCGGCCAAGCTACTCCCTCACCGCCTCGCTCGACAGTCTCGATGCCGGCTCCTTCCTGGAAGCGGCCGCCGGGTTCGACAAACTGCTGGGCACCGGCGCCATGACGCTGGACCTGTCGGCCTCGGGCAATTCCCAGGCAGCGATCATGAATTCACTCGGCGGTAGCGGCGATTTCAGCTTCGCCGACGGCGCCATTGTCGGCATCAACATCGCCCAGACGATCCGCAATGTCAGTCAGCTCGTCGGCGGCAGCGGCACAAGCGGCGACGCGGAAGACGAAGAGGCAGCCAGCACCGGCGAGCAACAGGCAACCGACTTCTCGTCGCTGACCGGCAGCTTTTCGATCACGAACGGCCGGATATCCCAGCAAGACCTGCTGATGCTGTCGCCGCTGCTGCGGGTCGAGGGCGCCGGCGATGTCAATCTGGCTGGCCAATCGCTGGACTACCGTCTGCAACCACGCGCGGTCGCGTCCATCCAGGGCCAGGGCGGCGAGCGTGATTTGCGCGGCATCACCGTGCCGATCCGGCTGCGCGGCGGTTTCAACAATGTGTCGGTCGGTGTCGACACCGAAGCCGTCGGCCGGGCCCTGTTGCAAGGTGCACTGAACAATGCGCTCGGCAGTGATGGCGCCACGACTCCGCGCGACGCATTGCGTGACGGCCTGCTCGACGCGATCGGCCTGGGCGAGGATGACGACGAAGCGACGACTGGCGACGAAGCGGAACAGCGCGATCCGGCCGAACAATTGCTCCGTGGCCTGCTCAACCAACGCCGCAACCGCAACCAGGAAACGACCGATGAACCGGAACAGGATCCGCAATAGGTCGGCGATGAACGCCGGATGAATCACCTGTCGGGCAGGGGTTCACAATCGCTGTGACAAGGTCGGGTCTGACCATGCCCAGACCCGAATGAGGGGAAATGACCATGACAATGAAACGCATCGGACAGGCCGCAATCAGCCTGTTCCTCACCGCCCTGGCTGGCCAGGCCAGTGCACAATCGATCATCCTTTTCGAGGACAGCAATTATCGCGGCCGCCAGGTCGAGGTGACCGGCGATGTCCGCAATCTCGACTCGGTCCGGTTCAATGATCGCACCTCATCCTTCCGCATCGTCTCCGGCGAGTGGGAGCTTTGCCAGCATGACGACTACAATGGCACGTGTGAAATCCACACGTCCGGCCAGGCCTCGATGGGCCGCATGAACGACCAGCTGACATCGCTGCGCCCGGTCGCACCGGGGCGCCCCGGTCGCCCCGGCGGACGTAGCGGCCCGTCGCTGACTTTCTATTCCGGACCCAATTTCACCGGCCGAGCCGTGGAAGTGACCGCCAGCACGCCGGACTTCACCCGCATCGGCTTCAATGACCAGGCGCGCTCGGTCCGGCATCGCGGCCGCGGCGCCTGGGTTGCCTGCCAGCACGCCAATTTCGACGGCGCCTGCATGGTCATCGATAGCGACATCGCCAATATCGGTGGCGGCATGGGCGGCGAGATCAGCTCGGCCGAGCCTGACTATGCCGGTCGCCCCAGCCGCCCTGGTCGCCCGGGTGGCGGCGAAACACCGCGCTCCGGCGTCTTCCTGTTCGACGGAACGAATTTCGCCGGCCAGCGCGTTGCGGTGGATGCCGATATCTCCAACCTCTCACGCATGGGCTTCAATGACCGCGCCGACAGCCTGATCGTGGCACGCGGCGAGACCTGGATCATCTGCGATGATGAGGGTTTCACCGATAGCTGCCAACGCGTCGAAGGCGAGATCAGCGACTTGTCGCGCCTCGGCCTGCGCAACCGCGTGACGTCGCTGCGCCGCGTCGACAGCAGCTGGGGTGGACCGGGCGGCCCGAGCGGGCCAGGTGGACGTCTCGACATCCGCGGCGGTACGCGTGGCGTCGACAGCCTTTTCTTCCCGCGTCCCGAGATCAATGGTTATGCGGTCGACCGCTGCCTCGGCGGCTATGGCAGCCGTTGTGACCAGGAAGCCGCTGACCGGATGTGCCGGGCCGCCGGGCTTCGCCAGGCCGCCCACTACAGCGTTGATCGCTACAACCGGACGCGGACCTGGTTCATCGGCCAGAACCAGGCCTGCACCACCGGCCAATGCGCCGCCCTCGTCGATGTGCTCTGCACGGGCTGAATCAACGCTCTGGCACGAAAACGCCGCTCCTGCACCGGGAGCGGCGTTTTTCATGCGCGGAACGCAGGTTTCGCAGAAAACTGATATTGGGTTCGCGGCCGTTTCGGCGTATATTAGTTTCATATGAAACTAATATACGCACTGGCGCAACCGGAGCCGACCCATGCCCGTCAATGATCCCGTCGTGGCCGAACAGGAACCCGCCGCCGACTTTACCATCGCACAGAAATGGGACCGCTATTCCGCCGAAGAGCACGCGATCTGGACAACACTCTACGAGCGCCAGATGAAGGTCCTCAAGGGCCGCGCCGCGCCGGAACATTTCGCCGGCTTGGACATGCTCAATCTCAATGAAGGCGGCATTCCGGATTTCCGTCGCGTCAACGAAAAACTCGAAAAACTGACCGGCTGGACCGTCGTGACCGTGCCTGGTCTGATTCCGGAAAGGGATTTCTACGACCACCTCGCCAACCGCCGCTTTGTGTCGGGTCGTTTCATCCGTGACGGCGAAAAGCTGGACTACCTGCCCGAGCCCGACATTTTTCATGATGTCTTCGGTCATGTGCCGCTGCTGACCCAGCCGGTATTCGCCGACTACATGCAAGCCTATGGCAAGGGCGGCCTGCGCTCGCTGGAGTTCGATGCCATCAAGCACATGGCGCGGCTGTACTGGTACACGGTCGAGTTCGGCCTGATCAACACGCCGGAAGGTCGCCGCATCTATGGCGCCGGCATCGTGTCCTCACGCGCCGAGTCCATTTTCAGCCTGGAAGCGCAATCGCCCAACCGGATCCATTTCGACCTCGAGCGCATCATGCGTACCGATTACCGCTATGATGACTTCCAGCAGAGCTATTTTGTGATCGACAGCTATGACGAGCTGATGGAAGCCACCTATGCCGACTTCGCGCCAATCTATGAGCGCCTTCCAGCCCTGTCAGAGTTCAAACCCTCAGATTTAGACGATGGTGACACCGTCTACTCACGCGGTAGCCAGGAATACGCTATGGCGGGGGGATTGGCCGGAAAGGCCAAGGCTGTCTGAACTTGCACCGCCAGTCAGCCGGCGACCAATATCACACGGCCATTGCCCTGCTCGGCGAGGCTGAGCTTGCCGGATTTCGCCAGAGCGTCGACCAGCTTGGCGCGGGAAACCGGTTTGACGATGTAGAACATCGCGCCGGCCGAGCGGCACTTCTCTTCCATCTCGGGATTGCGGGCACCGGAATAGACACCGATCGCACCGCCGCCGAGCCGTGCCTGGGTGTCGCGAATGAAAGCCAGTGCGTCACCTCCGGCCAGACTCAAATCACACAGGACAAGAACCGGAGCGCTGGCGCGCGCATTCAAGTGCTCCATCGCGTCTTCCGGACGCGTGAAACCATTGAACTCGAAGTCGACCCCCGCGTCCTCCAGGTCCGCCTTGAACAAGAAGTGCTCATCCGGATCATCGTCCACAAGAATAACCGGAACAGGCTTGGCCTCAGTCAACTTCGTCCTCCCCCGACGAGATGAAGGCGGCAACCTATCACGAAATTCCCGTTTGGGTAGCGCATTGAAGAATAAGAATATTCTGCATATCGACGACCAAGTCAGACACGCTGGAAAGGATAAAACCCGCTGCCCAGATTGAGAATTCCCGTCAGCGCATCAAGCGCCTCGCGCGATTCCCGCAACAAGGCCGGATCGCCGAGATCGTCGGGTCTGAGACGGTCACGGTAATGGGTGTTCGCCCAGGTTGTGAGCTGCGCATGAAGCGAGTCTGTCATCAGGGCGGTCGGCGTAACGGCAGCCTGTTCTTCCGGCGTCAACACAACCCGCAGCCGCAGACAGGCCGGCCCGCCACCATTGCGCATGGATTGGCGAACATCCACAAACTCGACGCGACCGATCGGTCCATTGCCGGCGACCATCGTCTCGCAATAGGTGCGGGTCGTCGCGGTTTCCTCGGTCTCCTTCGGTGCGATCAGGGCCAATCGCCCCTCACCCGGCCACTCCAGAAGCTGCGAGTTGAAGAGATAGCTTGTGATCGCGTCAGCAATCGGAACCTCGACTTCCGGTACTTCGACAAAGACCGGATCAAACAGGCCGTCTGCCGCCCGCCGGATCGCTTCCAGCGCACTGTCGCGGTCCTCAAAGGCCTGCTCATGGAAAAACAGCGTCGTCCGTGTCCCGACACAAACGACATCATTATGGAAGGCACCGGCGTCGATCGCCGCCTGCGACTGACGCAGGAAAACGCAGCGCTTGGGGTCCAGCCCGTGCGACCGCGCGACGGCCTGGCAGGCTTCGAGCGTCTGGCGGGCCGGGAAGCTGCCGCTCCAGCTCTCACCAGCCGTGCGGCCATACACAAAAATCTCAACCCCCTCACCGCCTTGCTCGTCACACAGCCGGACATGGTTGGCAGCGCCTTCATCGGCGAAGTCCGCCTGCATCGGCAAGGGGTCGTGCACGGCAAAGCGGGACCTGTCGGCAAAGGCCCAAGACAGGCCACGCTGGGTCTGCCGCCCTTCGATGGACCGATGCAGCGTGGTCAGGAGGTTGGCCGGTGTGAAATGCAGGCGCCCATCAGCGGTATCGGCTGATGGCGACACGGTGGCCGCATTGGCGGCCCACATCGGTGAGGCGGAACTCGCCTTGCGAACCAGGCCGGGCGCCTGCTTCCAGGCAGTCTCGATCACATGGGCGTCGGATCCGGTGAAACCCGCGCGGCGCAGCAGCGGCAGGAAGGGGCGCTCATGCGGCGGCAGCAGGCCCTGGACCAGCCCGGCATCGGCAAGCCGCTTCATCTTGGCCAGGCCCTCAAGCACGCCCTCGCGCGGCGACGAGACGAGGCCCTCATTCTTGGCACTGGCCAGATTGCCGTCCGACAGCCCGCCATAATTATGGGTCGGGCCGATCAGACCGTCGAAATTCGCCTCCCGCGCGGTCATGCCCCATCGACCCCTTTCACCGCCATGCGCTCGGGCTTACGAGCAGCCTGGGTGGCAACGGGATAGGCGCAATAATCGGCTGCATAATAGGCGCTCGGCCGCAGGTTTCCGGATTGCCCCGGTCCGCCGAACGGCATGTTCGAGGCCGCACCACAGGTCGGCCGGTTCCAGTTGACAATCCCGGCCCGGCTCTCGACCCAAAACTGTTCCCACAACGCCTCGTCATCCGAGACCAGACCTGAGGACAGGCCATACGCCGTATCGTTGGCGGCAGCGATGGCGGCCTCGAAACTGGCAACGCGGTTCACCTGGATCAGCGGCCCGAAGACCTCCTCGTCCGGCACGTCGACGCCGGTCACATCGAGCAGGCCGGGACGCAGGAAAGCGTCGCCGAGCTCGGGCACGCGTGCGACCTCAAGAATCGGCCGGGCGCCGCGTCGAACCAGATCAGTCTGGGCATCAAGCACGCCCTGTGCGGCGCGCGCCGATACGAGCGGCCCGATAAAGGGTTCAACCTCGTCATCCCAGCGTCCGATCGAGAGTGCGCCGGCAATCCGGATGATCTCCGCGATCACGGCCTCACCGAATTCGCCGTCCGGCAGGATCAGCCGGCGAGCGCAGGAACAGCGTTGCCCGGCCGTAACATAGGCTGACTGCACGGCGATACGCGCCGCGGCTTCGGCATCTTCGGCCCCCCAGACGACGAGTGGGTTGTTACCGCCCATTTCCAGTGCCAGCTGGACGCCGGTGCGACCGGCGAATTTCTGGTGAATGAATTTGCCCGTGCCCCATGACCCGGTGAACAGGACACCATCAAGCTCGCGATTATCAAGGGCGGCGGCGCCGGTCTCGCGGGCGCCCTGGACCAGATTGAGCACGCCCGCCGGCAGGCCCGCCGCTTCCCAGGCCTTGACCATCGCCTCAGCGACGCCGGGCGTGATTTCTGACGGCTTGAAGACGATCGTATTGCCGGCAATCAACGCAGGCACGATATGGCCATTGGGCAGGTGACCGGGGAAATTGTAGGGGCCGAGAACGAACATGACGCCGAGTGGTTTGTGCGCCAGTCGCGCATAACCGAACGGCATCTCCGCCTGGTGGCCCGAAGCGCGTTCGGCATTGGCCTTTACGGAAATGTCGATCTTGCCGATCATCGCGCCGGCTTCCGCCAGGCCTTCCCAGCGGGGTTTTCCGGTTTCACACGAAATCAGCTCTGCGATCTCGGCCTTGCGACTTTCCAGCTCGGCCTTGAAGCGCTCGACAATCGCGATGCGCTCGGCGAGCGGACGACGCCCCCAGGCCGGAAAAGCGGCTCGGGCTGCCGCAAAAGCCTGATCGACCTCGGTCGGGGCCGCCGAGCGACCGGACCAGACCTGGCTGTCATCAGCCGGATTGTGGGAGACCAGTTCCGCGCCAGTGCCGTCGCGCCATTCGCCATTGATGAAATTCATGATCCTACCTCTTGCGTCGCCAGAAACGGGCGCGGTCGCCCTCGCGCAGGTCGAGTGCCTGCATGGTGTCATATGAAACGCCGACAACATCGCCGTCATCCACCAGCTGGACCTGACAGGTCCGGAAGTCTTCGAACCGGTCGGTCGAAAGAATACCCTCGGCACCGCCTGCGGTAGTCGCGGCGCGTACGGTTACCTCGCGGCTTTCGCGCAGGGTGCGAATATTTTCGGTCCAGGTGGACACCAGCGGACCGCCATCAAAAATGTCCACATAGCGATCATAGTGGAAGCCCTCCCACTTGAGCAGGTTGTAGGCGCCCTCGCCATCTTTGTGAGTCTTGCCGATCACGGCTCGGGCTGCCTCCGGCAACAAGTCGACATAGATCAGGTGTTGTGGGCCGAGATCGAGGATGAACTGGTTGTCGGTCCCCGCCGACAGTCGGTCGGCATCGTCGAAGTCCATCCGGAAAAAGGGCCGCGAGACATGGTCAAAGAAGGGCGATGAACCGTCTTCATGCACCACGCCGCGCAATTCCGCGAGCACCTTGTCGCCGAACCGGTCAGGCCCCGCGGCGATCAGGAGATAGCGCGACTGGGCGACCAAGCGTCCGGCGCCGCTGCCGCGACCGGCTTCGGATACGAACAGGGTGCCCACCTCGGACGCGCCGGCGAAATCATTGACCAGCAACATGGCGTCCATATCGAAGCGGCGGTCCGCTTCGGTGGAGTGCTGGGCCAGCGTCATAATCTTGAAATCCCAATAGGGTTTCGATACCCCGACCATTGCCTTGACTGCCGAGCACCCAACAATCTTGCCGGTCTCGGTGTCTTCCAGCATCAGCTGGTAGGTGTCTTCGGTCTGGGTGCCGCCGGGACCTGAAAAAGCCGCCTCGGACTTGGTCAAGCGCTCTTCGAGGACCTCGGGCGGGACGGCAAGCGAGGTGAAACCGGTGCCGGCCTCATCAGCCAGCCGCACCAAGGCATCCAGGTCCGACCGTTTGGCCGCACGTACGATCAGCATGATCCCTCCCGATCAGTCTTCAGGCCCGGCCCTTGGCCAGGGCGCGCGCTTCTCGCGCGTCGAATTGGCCTTGCGCGAACTTCATCAGCATGACCGCTGACAATTTGGCGCGTTCGGCAAAGCTGGACAGTTTGACGATCTCGCGATCGGAATGGATATCGGCACCGCGGACGCCCAATGTATCCACATTCGGACAGCCGGCGGCCCAGAGATTATTGCCCTCACAGACCCCGCCCGTATCCTGCCAGCGAATGTCGAGGCCCAGTGTCGAACCGGCCGCCTTGGTCCATTCGAACATTTTGGCATTGGCCGGTGACATCGGCTTGGGCGGTCGGGTAAAGCCACCATGCAGCTCGGCCCCGATACCGTCGCGGATGCGGATCTCATCGACGAGACGTTCCAGCTCTGCTTCAACCCAGACCCGGTCGTTCTCGGTTTTCACACGGACATTGAAACGCGCGACGGCATTGTCCGGCACCACGTTGGGCGGACCGCCGCCATCAATGCGGGCGAGATTGAAAGTGACATCAGGACGCTTGCCGTTGAGCGCATCAAGGCCGAGGCCGAACTGGCAGGCTGCCGCCAGGGCGTTCCGCCCGAGATGGTGTTCACGGCCGGCATGGGCCGCGCGACCGGTGACCTTCAACGACCAATTGCCCGACCCCTTGCGTGCACCGGCCAACGATCCATCCGCCAGGGCCGGCTCATAGGTCATGCCGATATCGGCGCCAGCGCCCAGCTCGGCGATCACCGAAGCCGAACCCAATGAACCGATTTCCTCGTCCGGGCTTATCAGCACATCGATGCCGATCTCATCCTTCCAGGGCGAACGCTCCAGGGCGAGAATGCCGTGCAGCATCACCAGAATGCCGCCCTTCATGTCGGCAACACCGGGACCATTGAGCGTGTCCTCATCCCACAGACGGGTGGCCTGAAAGGCGCTCTCGGCAGGGAACACAGTGTCGTGGTGGCCGGTCATGACAATACGGATCGGCGCTTGCGGCCGGATCCGGCAGTGAAAGGACGGCGTGAAGGCCTGCTCGCGGACCGTGCCGTCCGGATCGACCACGGTGGTTGGCGGCAGCTCGATCGCGCTGATCTCGCCACCGGTCTCGGCGAAGGCCGTCTCGAGTTCGCCGCGCATGGCTTCCAGCCCGGCCGCATTGCGGCTGCCGGAATTGATCGCCGACCAGGCCTTGACCGTTTCGATCATGCCATCGGCCCGCGTATCGACCCAGTCGAGTGCGGCGCGTTCGTCCGGATTGAGGTCCAGTTTGTCGTGCATGATCCAGTGATAGCCGTTTAAACGGAGCCGTCCACCCCGGCCGACAGGATGTGTCGACCGGGGTTACATGGTCGCGCTATCAGGCATTCTCGAGCGCCTGGGCGAGATCGGCAATCAGATCGTCGGGGTTTTCGATACCGACCGAAATCCGCACCAGCCCGTCCGAAAACCCCTGACGCTTGCGCAGTTCCGGGTCGACACCCCGGTGGGTGGTTGATCCGGGGTGGCAGATCAGGGTCTCGGTTCCACCAAGACTGACCGCCAGCTTCATGACCTGCAGCGCATTGAGCATGCGGAAAGCCGCCTTCTCATCCGCAAGGTCAAAGGCAAAGGTGGAGCCGGCCATCGAGGATTGCGCGTGGAAGACATCGCCATCGCGCGTGCCTTTCTCAAGGAAACCAAGATAGCGGACACGACCGACCTTGGGATGGTCGCGCAGATACTCGGCCACCTTGCGGGCACCGAGCGCCGCCGCCTCCATGCGGATCTTCACAGTCTCCAGCGAGCGCAGCAACATCCAGCAGGTATGGGCATCCAGATTGGTGCCGAGATAGCCGCGCAGCCCGCGGATCTGGGCCATGGCCGCACTCGACCCGGACGCCGAGCCGGCGATCAGGTCGGAATGACCGCCGATATATTTGGTCAGCGAATAGATGACGACATCGGCGCCGAGCGCGATCGGCGCCTGGCCGATCGGACCGAGGAAGGTGTTGTCGACAACAATCCAGGGGCGCTTGCCCTGTTTCTCGCCGATCATGTCGGCGATCCGGCGACAAGCCGCAAGATCGACAAGATCATTGGTCGGATTGGTCGGTGTCTCTGTGTAGATTACCGAGACTTCGCCTTCTGCCATGGCCGCTTCTGCGGCATCGCGCAATTCGTCCTCGCGGGCGCCGGCGAAGAAATCGACCGACTTGATGCCATAGTGCGGCAGAAATTTGCGGATCAGGCTTTCGGTTCCGCCATAAAGCGGGGTCGACTGCAGGATGACCGAACCCGCATGGGCCAGCCCCATCAGCGTGGTCGAAATTGCCGCCATACCGGACGAGAAGACGGCGGCTTCGTCAGCGCCGTCATAGAGCGCCAGGCGATCTTCCAGAACTTCCATATTGGGGTTGTTGAAGCGCGAGTACATCAGACCGGCGGCTTCGGGATCGCCCTCCTCGGCCTGGCCCAGCGTTACCCGGAAAAAGGCAGCACCATCCTCGGCCGTCGCAAAAGCAAAGGTCGATGTCAGGAAAATCGGCGGCTTGATCGACATCTCCGAGAGCTTCGGGTCATAACCATAGCTCATCATCTGGGTTTCCGGGCTCAGCGTTTGCCCGGCGATCTGTCGCTTGCGATAGGATTTGTCCGGCTTGCTCATCAGTGTCCTCCCGACGCTTCGCGACCTGGATGGTGCGAAGGATTTCAGCCGGTTTGTACTGCCCTGCCGGACCGGTCAAGCCTGTCCTCAGCAGAGCAGAAAAACCGCCCAATCATGCCCCGAAACAGCGCGTTCGCCGCATTAAATTTCCAAACGCGCGGCCAGAACAAAAAAAATGCGGCCCGGTGACAAACACCGGGCCGCATCCATTTCAGTGCTCGTGCTCGAGGATTAATCGAGGACGATAACCACTTCCGTACGGCGGTTCAGCGGCTCGCGGACACCATCGGCGGTCGCAACGGCGTTGCGGGTCTCACCAAAGGCTTCCATCGAGATCGTGCTCGCTGCCACGCCAAGGCGGACCAGCTCGTCACGAACAACGCGGGCACGACGCTCGGACAGGCCCACATTGTAGGACGCTGCACCGGAACGGTCTGTGAAGCCCGCGACGGTCACGCGAGTGACGCCGCAGGAACCACGCTGGTTTGCAGCCTGAGCCACAACAGCACGCGCCTGATCCGTAAGCGTCGAGCTATCCCATTCGAAGTAGACCGGGAAGCTGACATCGTCACACGCCGGCGGAGGAGGCGGCGGAGGCGGAGGCGGCGGAGGAGGCGGAGGCGGCGGCGGAGGCGGCGGCGGCGGAGGCGGCGGAGGCGGCGGAGCTGCGAAGGAATAACGCAGACCAACCCACACTTCATGACCACCAAGACCATCGACGCTCACGCCCGGATCAAAATCCGTGCTGCCGGTGGAGAAATAGCGGTATTCCGTGTCCAGGGTCAGACGCTGGGTCAGATCCCAGCCGATACCGGCCATCACCTGCCAAGCGAACGGATTGTCGCTGCCCTGCGCGATGACGTAGTCCGCTGCAGTCGGGTTGATCGGTGTCGTACCGGCCGAGAAGCCTGTAAGCGTGCCGCTGACTTCGGCAAGGCCGAGACCAAGACCGACATACGGGTGGTAGGAACCATCCGGATTGAAGTCAAAGATAGCGTTCGCCATCAGAGACCAGATCTGGAAGTCGCTGAGGCTGTGCTCGAAACTGCCGACAGCGCCCGTATCATTGTAGCGGTGCGCCAGCTCGCCTTCGAGGCGGAAGCCGTCCATCCATTCATAGCCAAGTGCAACGGCTTCGCGCCAATTGCCTTCACCCTGAATTTCACCATTCAGCGAACCGGAGACATCCGTATCACCCGGGCCGCCATAACCGACAGCGCCGCTCACATACCAGCCTTCGTCAGCGAACGCGGGACCCGCTGCCAGGAAGGCCCCAACGGCGACCGCCGTAAAAAGCCGTTTCTTCATCATTCCCCCTCCGGGAGCGAGGCTCCCTTGGTGTGACTGACCGTTTCCGACCGAATGCCGGACACGAGGATAAGGCCTGAAAAGGCAATACCTATGATTTTTTCTACTACAATTAGATCGCGAGCGCTACACCGCAGGGGGCGAAATCAAGCATTTGGTGTAAAAATTCGTACCCGTTGCAGTGACGCTACACTCAATTTGCAACCACGCGCTCATCAAAATATATTCTTGTTCATTTTCAAAGTGTTGAGAACCGGGACGGCGTCGCCGACTTGCCAGTTCAGCCGGTCTAACCTGTAGCAAGATTACATCGGCTTGGGGATATCCCGATGCATTCAATCAAAGCTGGCAGCGACTGCGCCGGCCGAACCGCGTGACACTGGCAGCGCCAGGCCGGACCCGGATTCGTAGGCTGCGAGATAGGCATCGATAACGCTACCATCGCGCCTGTAGAGATCATTGAGATATCGCACGCGCCCCTCGGCGTCGCCGACGACGGTCCAGTAGGCAATATGGACCGGAATGCGCTCGTCGAGCCACACGACGGTCGGCGAACTGCCCGCCGTGACGGCATCAATGCGATCACGATCCCAACCCGCCTGCCCGGCGAGAACCCAGCTTGCCAAAGCAAGCGGATCACGGACGCGAATACAGCCGGCCGAGAAGTCCCGGCGGGTCCGCACGAACTGGTCACGCTCGGTCGTATCGTGAATGTAAACATTGTGGCGATTGGGAAAAATGAACTTCACCTCCCCCATCGGGTTGGTCGGCCCGGGCGGCTGCGACATGCGGTACGGCCAGTCATTGCCCCAGCGACTCCAGTCGATCTCATAAACAGAGACCGGTTCGCCGGCCCGGTTGTAGATCCGGAATCCGTGCTGGCGCACCAGGCCGGGATTGCGTCGGAAGGACTGGAAGCGCGGCCGCGCCGATCCGGCCGGCAACCCCCACCATGGATTGAGGACAATATACTGCATGTCCTCTGAAAACTCGGGCGTCGAACTGGCTTGTCGCCCGACCATGACTTCGTGCTCACGAACCAGCTCGCCATTCTCCCAGGCTTCCAGTCTGAAATCGGCAAGATTGACCCAGATATGGCGGCGCCCCAGCTCGCGCGTCCGCCAGCGGCGCTGTTCCAGATTGGCCATCAACTGCCCAATGCGACGATTTGGCGGAAGGTTGAGTTGGCGCAGCGTCGCCTGGTCCAGGCGCCCGGATGGTGCGAGATTCGCCCGCCCCTGATAGCGTCGCACCGCGGTCTCGAGGCGGAGATCGAACGGGTCGCCATCGCGCCAAACCGTATCCAGCAGGCCTTCCGAGGTCAGCCGCGTCCGCAACTGATCGACCCGCGGACCGCTGTCGCCGAGGCTGAGTGAGGGACCGCTTTCGATCCCGGCCCAGATTGGCGTGACCGCGAGCACCCGCATCATTTCCAGGCGCAGGGCATCATAATCACGGACCTGGGGAACACTGTCATCAAGCGCCTGGGCGGCATCCCCGGCTTCAAAGGCCCAGCCGAGACGGCGAACAAGCAGCGCCGCCTCACTGTCGAACAGACGCCGGGGCGCGTGCGTCTCGGCATCGATCAAGCCGTACTCCAGCCACCCGGCAAACCGTAGATACGCCAGTCCGGCCAAATGATTCCGTTCGGATTCGGGCCGCGCGGGATCGAGAATGGCGCGTGCGAAGGGATCAAGGTCCGGCAAACCATGACTGGAGGCGTCAAACAGGCGGACACTGATCGCCTCGCGATGCGCCTCGGTCCAGCCATTGATGCGGGACGCCCACAGATCGAGGTCGGCGAGCGGTCGGGCCGGGGTGAGCGGAACGACCTCGACCGGTGTCTCGCCGGCGGTGTCGGAACCGGGCACAACAACGTCCTGCATGGCCGCCGCCATCGCCCCCGACCATGCCGAGGACAACACCAGCAAGATGCCGACAATCACCCCGACGAAGATCGTCGTAAAACTGCGGTGCTGTGTCACCGATAGGCCCCCTCACTGCCGACACCACGTTAACCAATTCAGCCCGACCTGTAACCTCCGCAGGGAGGTGTTTCGACTCAACGCAAAACCAGCCTATTCGGTTTCATCGCGCGCGGGGTCTTCATCCGGATCTCCGATGTCCTCGGCCATGATTTCGGCCAGGGAGACAACACGTGATCGGGCTTTTTCCATATAGGCTTCATTGTCATAGACATTGGTGTCGGCGTCCCAGACCTCGAATAATTGCTGCAGGCTCTCTTCGTCATGACGGGCGAAAGCCTCGGTCTTGCGGCGCGCCCGTTCCGGCGCCTCGCCCAACACTTCAAGCGAGCGCCGCGCCGCATCGAGTGACGAACCGAACATCTCGCGAATCGCCAGGTCGGCACCGGCCGCGCGCAGCTGATAGACATGCTCCCGGCTGGCGGCGCGGGCGATCACATAGACATGCGGATAGCGTTGCTTGACGTGATGGACCAGTTCGACCGCGCGCTCTCGGCTGTCGGTACACACGACCAGCAAACGCGCCCTGGCAATACCGGCCGCCTCCAACAGGCCCGGTCGCATGGCATTACCGTAATAGACCTGTATACCGAATTTCCGCAGGCCCTCAATATGCTCGGCGGAGTTATCGAGCACGACCGGCTTGTAGCCGTCCATCACCAGCAAGCGCTGGACGATCTGCCCGAAACGCCCCATCCCGGCGATGATGACCGGTGCCTCCTCCTCGATCAGGTCCTCTTCGCGCTCGGGCGACGCGGGCCGGCGCACACGCGGCGATACAAAGCGCTCGAAGACGATCATGAGCACCGGCGTCGCCATCATCGACAGGGCGACGACCAAGCCGGCAATTTCGGCAACAGCGTCGGGCACCACATCGACGCCGCTGGCAAAGGCCAACAACACAAAGCCGAACTCACCGCTCTGGGCGAGGGAAAAGGTAAACAACCAGCGCGCCCGCCCCTTCATCCGGAAGGCAAAGGCAAGTCCCAGCAGGATCAACCCCTTCACACCGATCAAGGCCAGGGTAAGTCCGACGATCATGCCGGGATGGTCCGCCAGCAGGGAGAATTCCATGCTCGCCCCGACCGTGATGAAAAACACGCCCAGAAGCAGGCCTTTGAACGGCTCGAGATCGCTGACCAGCTCGTGGCGGTATTCGCTCTCGGCCAACAACACGCCGGCAAGGAATGTGCCCAGTGCCGGCGACAGACCGACCATGCTCATCAGGACCGCGATCCCGATCACCAGGAAGAGCGCCGCCGACAGGAAAAGCTCGTGCTGGCCGGTGCGGGCGATGATGCGAAAGGCCGGCCGGGTCAGATAGCGACCGCCAAGCACGATCGCTCCGACGACGCCCAGCGTCACCAGACCTTGTGCCCAGGCCGGCAGATGCGTGAACGGCGTATCGCCCCCGCCATGCGCCGCCAGTTCCGCCGCCGCCTCCCCGCCGCCGGGCAGGGCAAGAAATGGCATCAGCGCCAGCATCGGAATGACGGCAATGTCCTGGAAGAGAAGAACCGAGAACGCTGATTGCCCGCCTTGTGTCCGCAACCAGCCCTTTTCGCCCAGTGTCTGCAGGACGATGGCGGTCGAGGACAGAGCGAAGATAAGGCCGAGCGCGATCGACAGGCGCAGATCAAGACCGATGGCGAGGCAGAAACCGGCAACGGCGGCGGTTGTCACGGCGACCTGCAAACCGCCAAGCCCGAACAGGCGCACGCGAAGGTCCCAGAGCAGGCGAGGCTGTAGTTCCAGGCCGACCAGGAAGAGCATCATCACGACGCCGAACTCGGCAAAATGCTGGACGCTTTCCGGATCCGAGCCGACCAGGTCGAGCACTGGCGCGATCGCCACGCCGGCCAGCAGATATCCGAGCACCGAACCGAGGCCGAGCCGGTGTGCGATCGGGACCGCGATCACGCCGGCGCCGAGATAGATGGCTGCCTGGAAGAGGAGTGAGTCCATACCAACCGCCGAATCACGGGCGAGCCGAATGCCCTGCCCACCTCAGCATAACGCGCCTCGCCCATGTCACCAGTGGCTTGTTGCAACGCAGCGAGGCTAAGTGCCTGAGCAGACCACTAGCCCTGCGGGCAGTCCAGCACGCTGTCGAAAATGGGCGTCAAAACGGGTTCGCGCGTGGTCATGCCAGCGGCGATGCGGCAGCGCTCGACATCATTCACCCGATCGTCGGCAGCAAGGTCCGACGCGATGGCGAGCGGGCTCTCGGTCCGTGCGAACACTTCCGGCCCGCCATCATCGAGCGTGTCGAACCGAAGCGCCGCGCCAGTATCGGTCCATCGCGGCCAGTCCGGCCCCATGCCAATGCCGTCACCCGGCTCGCCGGTGGCTGCGAATTGCGCCCAATAGGCCCCCATTGTGTCTGCGAGTTCGAGGCGGCCGACGGCATTGCGATCATTGAACAGGACGCGGTCGAACGATCCGAACAGCTCGAAATGATTGAACACGAAGGGGATTTCCATGGCGTGGGCGGCGCCCAGCAACTCTCCCGTGTCGGTCACGAGCACCGAACCACCTTCGTCCCAATCAAAGCGATAGGCCCAGATATCGCTGCGTCCGTTTGCCGCCAGCCGGTTCAGCAGGTCGTCAACGGCGTTGCGACGCCAATTGCGGCTGGGATATTCGACCGCGGCCTCATAGGCGTCGCGATCCCGCAGCCAGACGAGCGGCCCGAGCCGCCGCGTCAATTGCGGGTTGAACACCGTATAAAGCTTCATCTCGTCGCGATTGGTTCCGGTGATCAGGGGGACAGGCGCAAACCCGTCCGGATCTTCGGCTGCCGCGAGTATCCCGCCTTCGCGCAGCGTCACCCCGTCCTCGATCATGCGCGGCAGGGAGGTCAACTCTCCGCTTTCATCGCGATAAGGGGCAAAGACGGTGTCCAGCGTCGCCGATCGCAGCGCCGCACCATCGGCGCCATCGCCGGCGATGGCAGACGCTGCAGCCAGACCGGCCACGGCATCGGTGCCGCCACCCTGTTCGGCGATATCGAGCGGAACCGAGGCGGTGCCACCGCTCTGCATGATCGCCCTGTGGAACAGCCCGCGCGCCTGCGGCGTCGACATCAGGCCGGCGATATTGTAGGCACCGGCACTCTCACCGAAAATCGTCACCCGCCCGGCATCACCGCCGAACATCTCGATATTGCCGCCGATCCAGTGCAGTGCCGCGACCAGGTCCAGAAGGGCAAAATTGGCCGCCGCATCATCGGCGATCTCCGCATCCGCCCGCAGTGCCGGGTGGGCCAGAAAGCCCAACGGCCCAAGCCGGTATTGCACCGCGACCACGATCACGCCCTGCTGGCTGGCTAGGTTCGAGCCGTCATAGGCGGATGACGAACCCCAGACATTGGCGCCGCCATGGATCCACATCATCACCGGCAGCTCATCACCGGGCTGCGCGTCGCGGGGGGCATATATATCGAGTGTGAGACAATCCTCGGCACCGATCAGCTCGCCGATCTCATAGATCTCGCCAGCCGAGAGATTATTCGTCACCTGCGGGCAGACCGCACCAGCCTGAAGCGCGTCCAGCCGTGCGTCGAAGGCCAAGGGCGGGCGCGGCGCCCGCCAGCGCAGCTCGCCAACCGGCGGCGCGGCATAGGGTACGGCCATCCAGGCCGCGGCGCCCGCCTCGGTTTCGAAGCCGACCAGCTCGCCCTGCCCGACCATACGCACCAGATCCTCGGCCGCGACCGGCGTGAAGACGGCCTCCTCGTCAGACGAACACGCCGAGACCGCCAGCGCTGCCAATCCCAATGCCAAATATCGGATACGCATGAACCCCTCCCCATTTTATTGCGGAGAAGCTGGGGTGGTATGGCAGGAAGGTCAAGCCAAACACAGCCAAGGGTCGGTTTTCCATTTCCCGGGATGTCGCGGCGGCAGACTGACAGGTGCTTGTCGTACACGCTACGCCCCTCCCTCTCCGGCGCGAGAGCGTACGGAGACAGAGGTATGTGCCAAGTCCCAGCCTCTTCGCACCAACACCGTCGTCGTCCCACAGGCGCGGCAATGCCGCGATCCGGGGGACCTTTGCTTCCCCGTTGAACGCATGAACGAGTTCCGCCGGACAAGCCGGCGATGACGGTGGCGAAGTGTTGGAAGACTTGAACGCCGGCGTGACGCGCCTCTTCCTGCGCGCGGTCGGAAAGACGCGTGATGCGCGCACCTCGCCATTCAACCCTTGCCGGGAGAAAGCCGTATCCGGTTCTTGAGCTCAAGGGTGAAACCGCGAAGCGGCGGCTGCGCCGCCCTTGACCTCAAGAACCGGATACGGCCCGCTGGCTGGCATGGGTTTTATGGACGGGTCCGCGCCTCGCGCGTGCGGTCAATGGGACGGAGTCCCGCACGCGGCGACGTCCCATTACTAGCGATATTGCGGAAGGCTTTGAAATGGTGAGCCGACAGGGATTCGAACCCTGGACCTACTGATTAAAAGTCAGTTGCTCTACCAGCTGAGCTATCGGCTCCCCGAACGAGGAGGGCGGAACCTATACGCGCGATTCCGGGGGGTCAATCGGGCTTTGCCTGCTGATTTCAGCATTTTTGATGAGATTTCGCCGCAATCACCGATTAAAATGCAGCGCATGAGGGCAAGATTGAGTCTTTTGGCATGTCTGGTCGTGGCGATGAGCGCGAGCGCATGCAGTTCCACCCGGCAATCCACCGGCAGTGCGAGCAATTTTGCGCGCGAGGAAACCGCCGAAGCGCTGGAAGACGCTGTCGGCCTGCCGCGCGAGCGCCCGGGCCGGATCATGGTCGATGAGGGCGAAGAAACCGTGCCCACCCCCTATGGCGGTGACGGCTCGCCGCGGCGCTGTTCCACCGTTTCCCAGGACATTGCCCGCCTGACGGTGGTGCTCGGCCCGGATATCGAGGAAGAACAGCGCCTGGCCGAGGAAGAGGATCATGACCACGACACCTGGATGGGCCAGAGCGCCCATATCGCGGCACAGGCGCCTGACGCCGCGGCGGACGGCGCCCGTGGCCTTTATCACTCCACGATTGTCGGCCTGAACCCGGTCCGTCCCGTTGTTCGCTTCCTTGGCGGCGCCGGCCGGATCGAACGCGAGGCCCGCGAGCAACGCGAAATGGCGCAACGCCGACGCGCCTATCTGCGCGGCCTATATGACGGTTTCGGCTGTCCGCCGGCACAGATGCGACGCGCCTTCGAGGCCTATGGACTGGTCGAGGCCGAACAGGAATAGACCGCGCCTTACCGCATTGTCATGCAGGCTGGCGGAACAAATCCCCGCCCCTCCCCGTTGTCCTGGTGAATGATGATGACGCACGTCGTCATTCCCGGCTCACGCCGGTTGTTGGACAACCAAGGAGGTCATCATGACACGCCTTTCCATTCTGACCCGTGCTTTCGCCGTGACCACTGCCGCCGGTGGTGGTCTCGCCCTGATCGGCGCCGCCACAATGGCGCAGCAGGATCTGTCGCAGTCCCGATCCGAAGACGTGATCGAGGTTGAGGGTGATGCCAACGCACCGCAGCGTTCCAGCTTCATCCAGGACAATGATCTCTTCCGCGCTGCGGCCGAGGCTTGGGACAATTCCGACCTCGACCGCGCCCCCTATACGGACGACCACCACTGGGTCGGCCTGCGGGTTCACACCAAGGATGGTGGCCGCCTGGGCGAGATTGAACGGGTCCGCCTGACCACCGAGGGCGAAGTCGAGGCCATCGTGGTCGAAGCCGGCGGCTGGCTGGATATCGGCGGTCACGAGGTCCAGATCGACGCCTCGCAGGTCTCCTTCTCCCCGGAAGGCCGTCGCCCGATCGCGGTGATCGACTACACCCGCGCCGAGTATGAAGCCCTGCCGCGCTTCAACGAAGATGCGGCCAGCGAATTCCCGCTGTCGGACAGTGACTATGGCGACAACGAGAATACGGAAGAGCTCGACGACGGGCCGTCCGGTTCCAACCGGTAATTGCTCCTCCCCGAGCGGGCTTCAGCCCCTGTCCCCGACTGAAGCCCATCTGCCCCCGGGTCGCCCAACCCGGGGGCAATTTTTTGTGCGGGAGTCAGGCTAGGGACCGGGCCATGCCCTAGTGCCATCGGGCAGATGGTTGCGCCAGGCGCGCCACTCCGCCCCATTCATCGCTTGCCGAGAGACCGCCTCAGCCAGGATTTCAGCTCAAGGGGCCTGCCCGCGAAGCGGCGCCTGCGGCGCCCTTGACCTGAAACCCGGGCTGAGGCCCGCTGGCAGACAAGAGATCAATGGTTCAGTCCGCGTCGGAACGCGCGGGTCTGACGTGTCGCTGCCAGGGATCAACCGACTCAGTGCGCCGGGCGTAAGGTCAAAGCGTCTTGTAAAAGAAAGTCGTCGAACAGGGGCTGCCGTCCGGGAACAGCGCATAATCCGGCACCGCCCCGACCTCGACCCAGCCACGCTTGCGATAGAGCGCATCGGCTGGCGAACCGGTCACCGTATCAAGAACGAGCGTCCGCAGTCCGGTGTTGCGCGCATGAGCCTCCAGCGCCGCCATCAGCGCGTCGGCCACGCCGCGGCGACGGGCCTGTGGCGAAACCATCAGCTTGGCCACATCGCCGCGATGCGGCTGGTTATCCGGCAGGCCGATGATGAGCTGGACGGTGCCGAGAAGCGTGCCTGTACCGGTGTCCCGCACGGTCCACAGTATACGGTCGCCACGGGCTACAGCCTCGGCCACACCGCGCCAGAATTCCTCTGCCCGCCCGGCCAATAACGGGGACATGAAACCAATGGACGCGCCGGCCTCGACACAGTCCGTCAGCAACGCGGAAAATTCGGACCTCAGCGCATCAATCGCGACCGCATCCAGCGCCTCGATGCGAAGGTCCAACGTCATGAAGCCCGCGCGGCGGCTTCGGCCTGTCCCGCTTCCCACTTCGCCCGGAAATCCCGCCGGAACGCCTCGAACTCACCCACCGCAATCGCGGTCCGCATACGCGCCGTCAGATGCTGAAAGTAGGCGATATTATGCCAGGAGAGCAGCATGGCCGAGAGATATTCTCCGGCCCGGAAGAGATGGTGGAGATAGGCCTTCGAATAATCCCGGCTGGCCGGACAATCGATCTCCGGATTGAGCGGGCTGTCATCCTCGGCGAACTCGGCGCGCTTGATATTGATCGGGCCATGATCCGACCAGGCCTGGCCATGGCGACCGGAGCGGGTCGGCAGGACGCAGTCGAACATGTCGACACCGCGGGCGACGGCTTCCACCAGATCAATCGGCTTGCCGACACCCATCAGATAACGCGGACGTTCGCTCGGCAGGTGCGGCGTGGTGAAATCGAGCACGTCGCACATTTTCTCGAAGCCCTCACCGACCGCCAGGCCGCCAATGGCATAGCCGTCATAGCCTGTCTCGATCAGCCGCTCGGCGCTCTCACGGCGGAGGTTTTCAAACACCGAGCCCTGGACAATGCCGAACAGGGCCTGACTGTCGCGGGGGCCGAAGGCGGCCTTGGAGCGCTGCCCCCAGCGGATGGAGAGCTCCATGCTGGTGCGGGCTTCTTTTTCCGAACAGCCAAAGGGCGTGCACTCGTCCAACTGCATGGAGATGTCGGCACCCAATAGGTCAGCCTGGATCTCGATCGAGCGCTCCGGCGTGAGATTGTGCTCGGACCCGTCGATATGGGAGCGGAATTTCACCCCCTCCTCGGTCATCTTGCGCAGCTTGGACAGGGACCAGACCTGGAAGCCGCCACTATCAGTCAGCATCGGACCCTGCCAGGTAGAAAACTTGTGCAGCCCTCCAAGGCGTTTCACCCGCTCGGCGCCGGGACGCAGCATGAGATGATAGGTATTGCCCAGGATGATGTCAGCCCCGGTCTCGCGGACCTGGTCCATATAGAGCGCCTTCACCGTGGCCGCCGTGCCGACCGGCATGAAGGCCGGTGTGCGGATATCGCCGCGGCTGGTCTTCAGAACACCGGTTCGCGCCGCGCCATCGGTGGCGTGGATCTCATAGGGAAAGGTCGTCATGTGCGGCGCTCCAGCAGGCAGGCATCGCCATAGGAGTAAAAGCGATACTCCGCCGCAATGGCATGGGCGTAGGCGCGCTGCATGACGTCCAGGCCCGACAGGGCGCTGACCAGCATGAAGAGCGTCGATTTGGGCAGGTGGAAATTGGTCATCAGCATGTCGGTGATGGCAAAGCTTGAGCCCGGCGTAAGGAAAATGTCCGTGTCGCGGCTGCCGGCCTTGATCACGCCCGGGCCCGAGGCGAGGCTCTCAATCGTGCGCAGGGCCGTGGTGCCAACCGGGATGACCCGGCGCCCCTCGGCCTTGGCGGCATTGATGGCGGCGGCGGCTTGCTCTGACACCGTGCACCATTCCGAGTGCATCTGATGGTCATTGGTATCGTCCGACTTCACGGGCAGGAACGTTCCCGCGCCAACATGCAGGGTGACGCGGGTCTGCTCGACGCCGCGCGCGTCGAGCGCGGCCATCAGCTCGGGCGTGAAATGGAGACCGGCGGTCGGCGCTGCGACCGAACCTTCGTGGGTGGCAAACAGGGTCTGGTAGTCAGCCTCGTCCTGCTCGTCGACGCCGCGCTTGCGGGCGATATAGGGCGGCAGCGGCATCTCGCCGGCCACCGCGATGGCCGCATCCAGCGCTGCACCGGTGGCGTTGAAGACCAGACGGACATCGCCGCCTTCGGACTTTCCGGTCACTTTCGCCGTGAGCGTCTCGCTGAACGTGATCGTGTCGCCAGTGCGCAAACGCTTGGCCGGCCGCACGAAGGCCCGCCAGGCCGAAGCGTCGATGCGCTTGTGCAGATTGACCTCAAGCTCGACCGGTCCGCCGCCGCCCACCGCCCTTGCGGGACGCACGCCCTTGAGCGCCGCCGGGATCACCCGGGTGTCGTTGAACACCATCAGATCGCCCGGCTGCAGCAAGTCCGGCAGGTCGCGCACGCCGCGATCGGCCAACACGCCATTGGAGGCGACATGGAGCATTCGTGCGGCATCGCGCGGCCGGGCGGGACGCAGGGCAATCCGCTCCTCGGGGAGGTGGAAATCAAAGTCGGAAACACGCATGGCTGCGGGGTCTATATTCGGACACACGGCTTCGCAATCTTTGGCGTGTAGAAAGCCTGCGTTGCGAATGGAGAATCCCGGCCTTGCGTCACACGATTTCCGCGGTTCTGGCCCTGTGCGTGGTCCTCAGCCTCGCCGCATTTATCACACTGGCGCCGGTCTGGCGCGGCTTTGACGCCTGGCGGCAGATATGGCCGCTGGTCGCGATATCCACAATCGCCGTGACGCTGTTCTCACTGCGCAATCGCCATCGCTGGCTGCCCGTCACATTGTCGCTGGGCGTGGCGGCGATCCTGTTGCCAGCCATCCCGGAATGGCTGCGGAGGCTGGACCTCGAACCGGTCGCCGATGCGTCGGGCGGCGGCGCCGAACTGACCGTCATGACCCATAATCTGTGGGGTCTCGGCACCAATGCGGCAGGCGTACCAGCCGTGATCGAAGCCCTGGCGCCAGATATCCTCGCCTTGCAGGAGGCAACCCGCCAGGCCAAGTCGGCCGTCGACCAGCTGGAATCCGCCTTCCCGCATGTCGCGCGCTGCCGGTCCGTCCGCGTGCTCACCCGCCTGCCGATGCTGGACAGTGGCTGCGTGCGGCATCCGCCGGAAATCTCCTTCGAGAATGCCGTACCCTGTGACTGGGAGTTGCCGCCGGCGGTCTGGGCCCGGGTCGAGCTGCCGGACGGACGCGACGCCGTCATTGTCTCCGTCCATCTCACCTGGCCCTTCCCCAGCGCTGCGCAGGACTGCCAGCGCCGCAATCTCGCGCGTGCGCTGACCCGGATGGATCAATCGACCCTGATCGTGATGGGAGATTTCAATGCGGCGGCCCCATCCCGCGCCCTCGCCCGCATTGAGCGCGACCTCGGCCTGGAGCGCCGATCCATCGCCCTACCGAGCTGGCCGTCGGAAGGCCTGACCGGCGATCTGCCCGTCGCGCCGATGTTGATCGGGATTGACCATATCTTTGCCGGCGAGGACTGGCGGACAATGTCGATCACGGCCGGGCCGGATACCGGCTCGGACCACCGCCCGTTGATAGCGCGCATGCGGCTCCTTGCGGCCGCGCGCCCGGATCAATCGTGAGACCAGCTTTCCGGATCGTCGGAGGCCTTCGGTGACAAGCCCAGCGTCTCGCCGTCATGGCTGACACCAAGGCCCAGCACGGTTCGGTTGGCGTAGGCGAAATAAGCGGTGACCTGGTTGATCTCCAGGATTTCGCCATCATCGAACCCGGCCTCCCGCAGGGCCACGACATGTTGCTCTGTCAACGCATGGGGTGTGCGCGTCAGGATTTCCGCATAACGCAGGCCGGCCAGCTCGCGCCCTGAAAAGGCGCGCTCCAGAATACCGCTGTGAATGGCGGCGCGGATCTGCGCCGCGCGGTCTTCATCACCCAGCAAGCTCGTAAGCCCGGCGAAATGATGCTCGACGCAATAAGCGCATTTGTTCAGCGAAGAAACCCAGGTGCCGATGGCTTCCAGATAGGCCTTGTCGAGGCTGTTGCCGTAATGGTGCAGCACCGCCTTGTAGAGGGCCATATGGCCCTCCAGCGTGTGCGGGCGCAGGGAATGGGCGGCGAGGATATTGTCGATCTGACCAGTCTTGCCGGCAACCCGGTCATAGATAGCCGAAAGGCGGCCAGTGGCCGCCTTTCGATCAAGTGTCTTTATCCAGCTCAAGGCCTCAGGCCTCGACGACCGTCGCCTTGACGATCGAGCCAGGATTGGCCGGCGGCTCGCCCTTGGGCAGCGCATCGACATGTTCCATGCCGGAGATCACTTCGCCCCAGACCGTGTACTGGTTGTTGAGGTAAGGCACGTCATCCAGGCAGATGAAAAACTGGCTGGATGCACTGTCCGGATCCGACGCCCGGGCCATCGACATGGTGCCGCGAACATGCGGTTCGGCAGAGAATTCTGCCGGGATATGCTGGCCGGACCCACCCATGCCATTGCCATTCGGACAACCGCCCTGGGCGACGAAACCGTCAATCACACGGTGGAAGGTCAGACCGTCATAAAAGCCGTCTTTCGCCAGCTCAGTGATACGGGCAACGTGCTTGGGCGCCAGGTCGGGGCGCAGCTTGATGGTGACGTCGCCGCCTTCAAGCGTGAATACGAGATGTTCTTCAGCCATGGGTCTTCCTATTCCATAATCCGGGTCGGCACGGTGATATCGCAAATGTCGGGCAGATTTCCAGACGCGTCACGCAGCGTGTCCAGATAGCTGGCGAAGGCCGCGCTGTCGGTGTCGGCGACCTGGATCGTGACCTGATCTTCCGCCGGCAATTCATCGCCCGTGCGCATCGAGCGGATCGTATCCGGGCGGAAATCGGGATCGTCCATGGCGGATCCGACGGCAATCGCATCAACCGCTTCCTGACCGACGCGAACGCGCCCCCACGAGGTGTATTGCGCGTTGAGATGCTCGGAATGACCGCGTGTGAGATAGAATTGGCTGCGGGCGGAATTCGGATCTCCCGTGCGCGCTGCCGAGGCGGCGCCTCGACAATGCAGCAACCAGGACTGGACCTGCCCATCACCGGTGATCGCGGCCAGTGCCGCAGTCTGCGTACCGGCAGGGAAACCGTCCCAGAAACCGGCCTTGGCGGTCTGAGGCAGGGCGCGCGGATTGATGATGCGGTCCTGCAATTCGGTCACGACCGGCTCGCCGGAGCGACGCACGGTGAACTCGGCTTCCAGCCCCGGCACATCGGCCGCATGACCGGGATTGGACCGCGAACCGCCGCCCTGGGCCATGAAGCCGTCGATCACGCGGTGCCAGACCAGGAAATCGTAGAAGCGTTCCTGCGCCAGTGTCCGCATGCGGGCGACGTGGTTGGGCGCGAATTCCGGTGCCATTTCGACAATGACCATGCCGTGATCCGTGTCGATATAGAGCAGGTCTTCCTGGTCCGCCGTGCGCCAGGCATCGTCCGGCAATTGCCATTGCGGCGCCGTCGGTTCGGCCTGGGCTGACACAGTCGGTGCAGGCTGATGACGGGCGACCTCTGCATCGCTGGCGCTGGTCTCGGCTTCGCGGGCACAGGCGGCGGCACTGAGGGCCAGGGCCAGTGTGGCGGAAAGGGTGAAACGCATGATCACGCAAGACGCTCCTTCAATCGGCGTTCGATACTCGGCGTCACAAAGGCGGAGACATCTCCGCCCAATCGGGCAATTTCCTTGACCAGGCGCGACGCAATCGCCTGATGACGTGGATCGGCCATCAGGAACAGGGTCTCAATATCATCATTGAGCTGCTGGTTCATGGCCACCATCTGGAATTCATACTCGAAATCGGACACGGCCCGAAGCCCGCGCACAATCGACTGGGCCCCGATCTCCTCGGCGAAATGCATCAGGAGGCCGTCGAACGGCCGCACTTCGATCTGGGCACCATCAGCAAATTTGGCGATTTCGGCCTGGACCATCTCGACGCGCTCATCGAGGTTGAAGAGCGGCTTCTTGCCCTCATTCACGGCGACGCCGATCACCAGATGGTCGACCAGTTTTACAGCCCGGCCAATGATGTCGATATGACCATTGGTCAGCGGATCAAACGTGCCCGGATAGAGCGCGGTACGGGTCATGGCCAATCTCTCCCGGGCTTGGCGCCCGGCCCTGTCTGGCAGAAGACCGGAGCGATATCAATCACTCCGGCCCGCAACTGCGCTATTCGGTCGGTCCCGGATCAGCATCGGAGGACGGGGATGATCCGTCGGTGTCCGGCTGGATCGGGCCGCCTTCGACATCGACCTCCTCCACCGCATCTCCGTCGTCACCGGCATCCTGGATGCGCACGACGGCGACGACATTCTCACCTTCATTCAAGCGGATAAGGCGGACACCGCGCGACGAGCGGCTGGCGATTCGGACGGTGTCGACCGGGAATCGGATCAATTGGCCGCCATCGGTGACGGCCATGATCTGGTCGGCATCATCGACCGGGAAACTGGCCGACAAGGGCACGTCGCGTTTGATATCGGTGGCGGCGACGCCGTTATTGCCACGCCCCATCACCCGGAAATCATAGGCCGATGAACGTTTGCCCATGCCGTCCGACGCAACCGTGAGGAGGAATTCCTCGGCGGCGCCCAGCTCGGCGAGACGCTCGGTCGACAGGCCCTCAAGCCCATCGCCCTCATCGTCCCCGTCGATCTCCACCGGCGTGTCGTCGACTTCCTCTTCGCCGAGAGCCCGACGCATTGCCGTAGCGTGCTTGAGGTATTCGCGGGCTTCCGGTGAAGTCACGTCGATATGGCGCAAAATAGCCATCGAGATCAGCTCGTCGCCCTCGGCCAGGCGGATGCCGCGCACCCCGACCGAATTACGGCCGGCAAAGACGCGGACATCGGTCGCCGGGAAGCGGATGGCGCGGCCCTTGTGGGTGGTCAGGAAGACATCGTCCTGCTCGGTGCACAGCACCACATTGACGATGCGGTCATCATCCTCCTCCAGCTTCATCGCGATCTTGCCATTGCGATTGACCTGGACGAAGTCGGACAGCTTGTTGCGGCGGACGGTGCCCTTATTGGTGGCGAACATGACATTCATGTCGGCCCAAGTGCTCTCATCCTCCGGCAGCGCCATGATCGAGGTGATCGTCTCGCCCTGTTCCAGCGGCAGCAGATTGATCAGCGCCTTGCCGCGCGTGTTCGGCGCGCCCAGCGGCAGACGCCAGGTCTTGGTCTTGTAGACCATGCCGCGATTGGAGAAGAAGAGGAGCGGGGCGTGGGTCGAGGCGACGAAGAGCGTGGCGATGAAATCCTCATCCTTGGTCGCCATGCCGGAGCGACCCTTGCCGCCGCGGCGCTGGGCCCGGTAGTCGGACAGCGCCGTGCGCTTGGCATAACCGCCATGAGTGACGGTGACGACCATCTCGTCGCGCGGAATAAGATCCTCGTCCTCGAAGTCGAGCTCGGCATCGACGAATTCGGAGCGGCGCGGCGTGGCGTAGTTGTCGCGAACCTCGCTCAGCTCGTCGCGAATGATGTCGAGCACGCGCTGGCGTGAGCGCAGCAGGTCCAGGAGGTCGGCGATCTGCTCGGCCAGCGTTGCCGCTTCATTGCCCAGCTCCTCGCGGCCCAGACCGGTCAGGCGGTTGAGGCGCAGCTCCAGGATCGCCCTCGCCTGCTCCTCGGTGAGACGCAGCGTCTTGTCGTCGCGCAGCATGGAGCGCGGATCGGCGACCAGTTCGACCAGCGGTGCCACATCCATGGCCGGCCAGTCGCGCGCCATCAATTGCTCGCGCGCCGTCGCCGGATTGGGGGCGCGGCGGATCAGGGCGATGACCTCGTCGATATTGGCCACGGCCAAGGCCAGACCGACGATGACATGCGCCCGGTCGCGCGCCTTGTTGAGCTCGAACTTGGCGCGGCGGGCCACGACTTCCTCGCGGAAGCGCAGGAATTCCTTGAGGATGTCCAGCGCGCCCAGCAATTGCGGACGACCACCGACGAGCGACAGCATGTTGGCGCCGAAGCTCGTCTGCATCGGCGACCAGCGGAACAGCTGGTTGAGGATGACATCGGCATTGGCGTCGCGCTTCAGCTCGATCACCACGCGCATGCCATTACGATCACTTTCATCGCGCAGATCGGCAATGCCCTCGATCTTCTTCTCGCGCACCAGGTCGGCGATCTTCTCGATCATCGAGGCCTTGTTCACCTGGTAGGGGATTTCGTGGACGATGATCGCCATCCGGTCCTTGCGCACTTCCTCGATCGAGGTGCGCGAGCGCATCACCACCGAGCCGCGCCCGGTCAGCACCGCATTGCGGGCGCCGGTCCGACCAAGGATCAGGCCACCCGTCGGGAAGTCAGGCCCGGGGATATAATCCAGCAGTTCGGCTTCGGTCAGCGAAGGGTTTTCCAGCAGGGCCAGCGTGCCATCGATCACCTCGCCGAGATTGTGCGGCGGGATATTGGTCGCCATGCCGACGGCAATACCGCCGGCGCCATTGACCAACAGGTTCGGGAAGCGGGCCGGCAGCACCACCGGCTCCTGGCGCTCGGCGGAATAATTGTCGATGAAATTGACCGTATTCTTGTCGATATCGGCCAGCAGCGACTGCGCCACTTTCTGCATCCGCGCTTCGGTATAACGATAGGCGGCGGGCGGATCGCCATCGACCGAGCCGAAATTGCCCTGCCCGTCGATCAGCGGCACGCGCATCGACCAGTCCTGGGCCAGGCGCACCAGCGAGTCATAGACCGCCTGGTCGCCATGCGGGTGATAACGACCCATCACGTCACCGACCGCGGTGGCGCATTTGCGATAGGCTTTCTCGTGCGTCTGCCCGTTCTCGTGCATCGTATACAGGATGCGACGGTGGACCGGCTTCAGCCCGTCCCGCGCATCGGGAATGGCCCGCGACACGATCACGCTCATCGCATAATCGAGATAGGACGACTTCATCTCGTCCTCGATGGCGATATTGCCAATCCCGTCCGGCAGGGCCGGCGGCTGACCGCCAGAGTTTTCAGGTCCGTTTTCGGGTCCGTCTTCCGGGGTGTTCGGCGTGTCGTCGTGATCGCTCAAGGCGGCCCTCTTTTCATTGTGTCGCGATGGCAGTCACGATTGCCCCGACCGCACCCTCACGAAAATCGCCGCCGATCCCACACCCTCGCGCGCGGGCGCGAATCATTGGTGTGAATCAGGCGGCTTTCCTGTCGCAGAGTCTTAACAATCGCGAGGGGGGAGAGCAAATGCGGGGGGCGGTTGGTGGGTAAACACACCTCCGGCACTTCATCCAACGCACACCCCCGCCCCACAGCGTCATCCTGACGAAAGTCAGGACCCAGTCTCGCAGGATCGATTTCGCCGAACCCTGCAATGGCGTCGCGTCGCAGGCTGGGTCCCGATTGTCATCGGCATGACGGTGGCTTCGGGATTTCCAATACCTTTGTCTTCCCGGGCGGAGCCCTGACTTGATCAGGGCGCAGATCCGGGCCCCCTACGCCCGGTACGGCCAGCTTTCGCGATAAGAGGTCCCGGCTCTGCGGCCTGCTTTCGCAGGCCATTCGGCCGGGATGACAAGCGGGTGGCGGACAGGTGATATATATCTCTCCCCCATCCCCCGGCGCCGTCGCGCAGAGCCGTCCATACATCGCTTGTCAGCCAGCAGGCCGTATCGGCTTTTCCGGCTTCATCGAGATGTCCCCGCGCCCTGGCCCCCTTCAAAGGGGGGGCGGGCGGGAAAGCATGCGCTGCCGCGGACACCTGCCAAAGGCGCTCGGCCCTACTCCGCCCCCACCGGCGGTGTGAGCGGACCTCGATTGGCTCCAGCGTTCCCGGCCAGAAGACGCTGGCGAGAAGCGCCGTGACAAGCGCGCCGACGGTGAGGTCGGGGCCGTGCTTGGCAGGGTTTCGGCGCCCTCGACCGACGCGCGGCTGGGTGATGATGATATCGGCCATGTTGACCGCCCCATCGGGCAGGCCGGACGTCTCGCCAGCGAACATCGCGACCGCTTTGCCTTCCGCGCCGCACCGCTCGACCTCACCCGGCCGACGCGCGCCAGGCAGAGACTTGCCTTACCTGGCCGGCTATTTTACGGGAGCGCCATGCGACAGATTCTTACCGGCCTTGTGGCCTTGCTCATTTCCGCCGGCGCCTTGGCGCAGTCCGACACCGAGACGATCATGCGCGCGCGGATTGATGCCGCGATTGCCGACGGTCTCACCCCCGGCCTTTCCGCCAGCCTGTTGCTTGCCGATGGCACGCGCATCGATCACCAGGCCGGATTGACGGATCAGCGCAACAACGCACCGGTCGAGCCGGAAACCCGCTTCCTGTCCGGCAGCGTCGGCAAGACGATCACTGCCCTGGTCGCGGTCCAACTCGCCGATGAAGGCGTGCTCGATCTCGATGCCCCGGTGGAGCCCTGGCTGTCCGGGCGGGACTGGTGGCCGGCACTGGCCAATCATGACGGGATGACGCTGCGCCACCTGCTCAATCACTCGGCCGGTGTGCCGGACTATCTGGAAGATATCGACTTCTTCCTGGCCGGCCTGACACGCGGTCAACGCGGTTTCACGCCGAATGAGACCGTCGGCTTTATTGCCGGCGACGGCGCCGAAGGTCCGCTCGGCCAGCATTTTTCCTATTCCGATACCGACTATATCCTTGTTGGCCTGGTCATCGAGGCAGCGACCGGGGAGGCATTCTACGATCTGGCACAAAGCCGCATCATTGCCCCGCTCGGCCTGTCGCAGACCGAGCCCTTGCAGAGCCGCGACTTTGCACGCCTCGCCAACGGCCATCGACGCGGCTGGTTCGGACTTTCGCCGACCGCCCGCAACGGTCGCCTGCGGCGCAATCTCGACCATGAATGGACCGCCGGCGGCTGGGTGACCACGCCGCAGGACCTTGTCACGCTCTACCGCGCGCTCGGCGCGGGCGGGATGTTTGAGGCCGAGGGCCGGACCATGCGTGCGGACTACAATGCCTTCGAGCCTGGCGGGGCCGCCGGCTACGGGCTCGGCCTCTATGTCCGTGTCACTGGCGAGGGGACGTACCGCATCTCCCATGGTGGCGATTTCGGCGGCTACCGCTCGGCCGTCCTCCATGACAGCGCCACCGGCCTCACGCTCGCTAGCCAGGGCAACGCAAAGGATTTCGAGGCGCCCGGCTTCAATTACGAGCTCTGGCAGGCGGTGTCGCAATAGAGGGACAGTTACCGCAGTTCGCGTCCCTGTCCGTCAGTCCTCCCGCACCACCCGCGCTTTTCCGCGGCCCAGCGCCAGCGCCTTCACCGCGCCGCGGAAGGTGCGCACCTCTTGCTCGGTCCAGCGACCGCGGATGAAGGCATTGCGCAGGTTCTGGACCATCAGCGGCGTCTTTGACGGCGGGTGGAAGAAGCCGGCACGGTCGAGCTCGTATTCGAAATGCTCGAACATGCGCTCCAGGTCTTCCCGCGTGGCGACATCGGAGACCGGTTCAAACTCGGCCGGCGCGCCCTCGCCGGCGGTCCATTCATAGGCGATCACGGCGACGGCCTGGGCCAGGTTGAGTGAGGAGAAGGAGCGGTCCACCGGCAGGGTGATGATGACATCGGCCAGGTTGACCGCCTCATTGGGCAGGCCGGACTTCTCGCCGCCGAACATCACGGCGACCTTTTCGCCCGCCTCAATGGCCGCCTTCATGTCACTGACCGCTTCGCGCGCCGTCATCACCGGCTTTTCCATGCCGCGCGGCCGCGCCGTGGTGGCGTAGAGCCGGGTGCGATCATGGATCGCATCACCGAGACGATATTCCACGCGGGCATTGCCCAGCACCGGCGAGCCGGCCGACATGGTCACCGCCTTGTCATTGGGCCAGCCATCGCGCGGATCGACAATCACCAGCTCAGGCAGGCCGAAATTCCCCATCACACGGGCCGCCGCGCCAATATTCTCACCGAGTTGCGGCGTGTGGAGGATGAATGCGGGGGTATAGGGCATTTCGGACTTCAAGGCTGCTGCAGGGTGATGAGCTGGTTGTTACCATCGAATTCGGCTGCCAGCCCCGCCATGTCCATCGCGCGCCGCAGTTGGGCAGCGGGATCATCAGCCCCGCCATCAATCAACCGGTCGAGATGGGCAATCAGGTCCGCATCCACGCCGGCCTGGCCTGCGGCTTCGAAGAAGAGCGCCCGGGATCGCTGTTCGTCCCGCTGTTCGGACAGCGCCTGCATCGCAAGCCACACCGTGTAGATATCACCGTCTGGCGTTGCCTCATCGATGACCAGGCCAATCAGCGCACCGCAAGCATAGAAGCCGCCGCTCTGGTCGCGAAGATGCGCGGTCTCGAGCGGGCCGGCAGCCAGGACCGGCAGGCATTGCGCATACTCGCGAGCATAGGTCGCCGACAGATAGTCCGGCCCCGCCTCGCCGAGCATCTGTGCGACAAGCCCTGTGGCCATCGTGTTGGCACCGCCTTCATGAATCCAGCTCTCACCGATAGTCCCACTTCCCTGGCCACGCAGGTTCTGGAACTGGTGCGCGACTTCATGGGCGAAAAACCAGCGCAGATAGGTTCGCAAGTCCGGCGAAGGCTCGGACATGGCCTGCCCGGAACTCGACATCAGGATCGAGCGGTCGATCACACTGCCCTTGTTGGAATATCCGCCCTGCTCGCCCCCGCCATAGGCAAAATAAAGCACGGCCCGCTCTTCAAGCGGATGCTGCCAGCGGGTCTCGTAGGTTTCGAAAATCGACTCCATGTCGTCGTCCATCGCCTCGAGCACCCAGGTCGGCAGTCCACGATCCAGCACGCCGACATAGCTGCGGCGCGCAGTGATCTCGCCATCGCCGAGATAGACAAAAGCGCCATTGCCACGGGCCGTATGCTCAACCGAACCGTCAACGATCTCGCCGTCAAACACCATGCGCCGATCCGACAGGATGCGGACGCCCATCGTGTATTGCTCGCCCTGCCAGGCGCCAAGATTGCCGTCGAGCGCCGCAATCGATCCGGTATCGGCAACCGCCAGCACCTCGAACTGGCCGGTATAGATTGCCAGACTGCCATCAGAGAAGCCGACATAGGGACTGTAATCGCCCGGCGGACTAACGAAGCGAGGCTCAACGATCAGGGAAAATTCGGTCCGTGGCGCGTCGAAAAGAAGGGCATCAAACCCGTGCAATCGCTCCAGCTGCACGCCGCTGCCGACCGGCGACCATGCGCCGACGCGATAGTCGCCGGACGACCGTGAAAAGATCAGGGCGGATTGTGCGTCCGCAAGCAGATAATCGACGCCAAAACGCCCATCGCCAAGATCCCGGACGGTGACTGTGTAGCCGGCGCCGTCCATCATCCCGTTGGAACCGGGCCCGGCGTCGTTGGCCGCTGCCCCGCGCGGACCGGCCGGACTGCACGCAGCGGCCGCGACCACAATAAGCGCGATCCGGACCAATCGTGTCATGATCACATCATCCCCTGCCTGTTATCGTAGTACCGCCAACACTAAACACGGCGGTCCTGGCGGAGGAAAGTGACGGTGCAGACAGGCGGGCCGCTTTTTCAGGCCAGCCCTTCCTTGCGTCAAAGACCGGTGCTAGAGAGCGGGAAAATCTGTCACCGGTGTCTTCGAGGCACCGGGATCACCCGTCCGAAAAGAAAGCAGAACACCCATGGCGAAGATCAAAGTCGATACCCCGGTCGTCGAACTCGACGGCGATGAGATGACCCGCATCATCTGGCAGCTGATCAAGGACAAGCTGATCCTGCCCTATCTCGACATTGATCTGAAGTATTACGATCTCTCGGTCACCAAGCGCGACGAGACGGATGACCAGATCACCGTCGAGGCCGCCGAGGCGATCAAGCATTACGGCGTGGGCGTGAAATGCGCCACCATCACGCCGGACGAAGCCCGCGTCGAGGAATTCGGCCTGAAGAAGATGTGGCGTTCGCCCAACGGCACGATCCGCAACATTCTCGGCGGCGTCGTCTTCCGCGAGCCGATCGTCATCTCCAACGTGCCGCGCCTGGTGCCGGGTTGGCAGCAGCCGATGGTCATCGGCCGCCACGCCTTTGGTGACCAGTATCGCGCCACCGATTTCCTGGTCGACCGTCCGGGCAAGCTGACCATGACCTTCGAACCGTCCGACGGTTCCGATCCGGTCACCCGCGAAGTCTTCGACTTCCCGTCCCCGGGCGTTGCCATGGGCATGTATAATCTCGACGACTCGATCCGCGACTTCGCCCGCGCCTCGCTGAATTACGGCCTGCAGCGCGGCTGGCCGGTCTATCTCTCGACCAAGAACACCATCCTGAAAGCCTATGATGGCCGCTTCAAGGATCTGTTCGAGGAAATCTACCAGGCCGAGTTCAAGGACGCCTTCGCCGAGAAGGGCATCTCCTATGAGCACCGCCTGATCGACGACATGGTCGCCGCTGCGATGAAATGGTCCGGCGGTTTCGTCTGGGCCTGCAAAAACTATGACGGCGACGTCCAGTCCGACACCGTGGCCCAGGGCTTCGGTTCGCTTGGCCTGATGACGTCGGTGCTGATGAGCCCGGATGGCAAGACGGTCGAAGCGGAAGCCGCCCACGGCACCGTCACCCGCCACTATCGCCAGCATCAGCGTGGCGAGCAGACCTCGACCAACTCGATCGCCTCCATCTTCGCTTGGACGCAGGGCCTCTCCCATCGCGGCCGCATGGACGGCAATGAGGACGTGATGAAGTTTGCCGCGACGCTGGAAGACACGATCATCAAGACGGTGGAAGCCGGCTTCATGACCAAGGACCTCGCCCTCCTCGTTGGTGAAAGCCAGGGCTGGCTGTCGACCGAAGGATTCCTCGACAAGGTCGATGAGCGCTTCCAGGTCGCCATGGCGAACATGAAATAAGCGCCAACACCCGCGCGAGACTGAACAGGGGCGGCTCCGACGGGGTCGCCCTTTTTCTTGGTGGAGCCGCTGCGCGGCTATTTACGGATAGCGCTACGCGTACACCCGCCATACATCACTTGCCGTGAGAAAGCCGTATCCGGTTCTTGAGCTCAAGGGGCTTGCCCGCGAAGCGGCGGCTGTGCCGCCCTTGACCTCAAGAACCGGATACGGCCCGCTGGCTGACAAGGGATCTATGGACGGCTCCGCGCGTGGCGCTGAGTGACGACTCACCCCGATCCCGTCCCAGTCGCGCCATGCTGCCGCCCGTTCCGCTAACAAGCTTCTCAGAATCGGGGGACACACAATGATAAAGCGCGACATCCCATCGGCATCCTCGGTGTGACCGGCTTATGCTCGCCACATGCAGACGCATTTCGAAACCGCTTGAAACGCGCCTCCGCAAGACGATATTGACGGGATTGAAAAGGCCCGCGCCTCCGCACGGTGCCGCTTCCCCGCGCGCCGGATGTGATAATGGAATTTGAGTTCGACCCTGAAAATCAGCTCTGCATCTACAGGATTTCCGGCCGGGTCAACGGCGTGGCCCTGATGCAGACATTTGCGAGCGCCCGGGCGCATCCGGACTGGTCGGACCAGTATGATTTCCTGACCCTGCTCACCAATGCATATTTGGCCGAGCTGCCGGCCGAGGCCCTGACGCAGTTGCAGGAGGACATGGCAAAAGCCGATCCGGTCACACAAGGCCCGCGCCGACGCGCCGCCATCGTCTGCGATGATGAATTGTCGCGCGCGATGCTGACCTATTGGGAAATGATCGCCGGCGAACACCTGACCACGCATGAGCGGGTCTTCACCACCGAGGCCGAAGCGCGCGCCTGGCTGGCAGAACCGCGCTGACCATAGCCCGGCGGCGCCCTCGCCCCAAACGCCCCGATCATCACTTGCCAAGCCCGGCCGGCCTGGCCTAGCGTCCAATATGAACAATGTTCACTTTTTGCGGCGGGCGGGAATTCGATGCAGCTAGTCAGTGATGTGATCCTCGAGGACCAGGCGCAAACCGCGCCGCATCTGGGCATGCGATATCCGTCACTGGACGGATTTGACCTGTGGGATCCGGCGGCCTGGACCCAGGGCCATCCGCATGAATTTTTCCGCCGCATGCGCGAAACCGCCCCGGTGATGTGGTCATCGGCGGATCCGAAGCGGGCCGGCTTCTGGTCGGTGACACGCTATGAGGACATCAAGACCGTCGAACTCGCCCCGGACGTCTATTCCTCGGAACGTGGCAGCATCAACATGTTCGTCATGCCGCGTAAGGAGTGGAAGCCGAAGAAGCTGATCCCGGCCGCCTTCAACTCGATCATCAATCTGGACCAGCCGCATCACATGCAGATGCGCATCCAGCAAAAGGATTTCTTCATTCCGCGCTTCGTCGAGGAATTGCGGACCCGGATCGACGTGAAAATTGACAGCCTGCTCGACGAGATGGAGCGCCAGGGTCCGGTCGTCGATTTCGTCAAACTCTTCTCCCAGGAATTGCCGCTCTACACGCTGTGCGAAATGCTCGGGATCGACGAGCCGGACCGACCCAAAATCATCCGCTGGATGCATTATCTGGAACTGGCAAACCAGTATTTCGTCAATCCGTGGAGCCTGTTGTCGCGGCGGCCCTGGTTCCCGATCAAATTCTACCATTACGTCAACGAGATGTTCGCCTATGGCGAGCGCGTCATGGCCGAGCGCCGGATCAATCCGCGCAAGGACTTGATGACGGCGATTGCCAATACACAAATGGCCGGCAAGCCCCTGCCCCAGGAATATCTCGACGGGTCCTGGTTGCTGATCATCTTTGCCGGCAATGACACGACCCGCAATTCGCTGTCGGGTACCATCCGCCTGATGACTCAGTTCGAGGATCAACGTCAGAAAGTGTTGGCGGACCCGGAACTTGTCCCGGCGATGTCGAACGAGGCGCTGCGCATGATTTCGCCGGTCCAGCACATGCGCCGGACCGCACTGGCCGATACCGAGCTCAATGGCCAGCGCATCGCCAAGGACGAGAAAGTCATCCTCTGGTATCCCGCTGCCAACCGGGACCCGGAGGTCTTCGCCGATCCTGACCGTTTCGACCTGACGCGCGAGAATGTCGACAAGCATATTGCCTTCGGACACGGGCCGCACAAATGCCTCGGCAATCGCATCGCCCAGATGCAGTTGCAATCGGCGTTCAGGAAGATATTCGAGCGCTTTCCGAACATTGCCTGGACCGGTCGGCAGACCATTGCGCCGAACACGCTGGTCCATGCGATCTCAAGCCTCGAGGTCAATCTTTACGGCCTGGGCAAGGATCGCCCGACGCAGGTCCGCACCGGCCGCTGATCGCCGGCTGCGAGCCGGTGTTATGCGGCGCGACCGCCACTGCGCTTCATCGTAACGAAGGTTTCCGCCTCGAGCTTCCATTGGCCCTCAACGCAGCGCCATTTGGCGAAATAGCGCCCGGAATAACGGATGGCGAAACCGTCAGTCGACCAGGCGCCTTTCCAGCGGCCGGTCTCGGCGGCCAGCTGGCTGTCCTCACAGACCTCGATGCGGGACGGGGTGCGGACATAGCTGACATCCGGCATCTGGCTGAAAATGGATGACCAGGCCTCCAGCTGGGCGTCCCGGCCGGTGATCAATTGCGCCTCGTCACCGGGGATCAGGACGACCTCCTCGACCAGCACGTCCGCGATCGCCTTGAGTGATCGTGCCTCCAGCGCGGCGTTGAAACCGGCGCGCGCCGCTGCGATGGCGCGGGCCGCCGGTTTGTCGCCCAAGAGCTGGATGTCCGACTTGGCCGATTTGCGCATCAGCCGGCCAGCGTATCGCGGATGGCCTTGATGCCGTCCTCGGCCCTGGCACCGTCCGGACCACCGGCCTGGGCGAAATCGGGCCGGCCACCGCCGCCCTTGCCACCAACTGCTGCCGCGCCGACCTTCACGAGGTCGACCGCACCAAACCGGTCCCTGAGATCATCCGTGACGCCGACCGCCAGCGCCGCCTTGCCCTCATTGACACCGATGAAGGCAGCGATGCCGGACCCCATCTGCGCCTTGGCTTCGTCGATCAGGCCGCGTAAATCCTTGCCGCCGACCCCCTCAACCACCCGGCCAATGAAGTTGATGCCATTGACCACCTCCGGTCCGGCCGGAGCCCCGGCCGCGCCGCCACCCATGGCCAATTGCTTCTTGGCTTCGGCGAGCTGACGTTCGAGCTTCTTGCGGTCCTCCATCAGGCTGACCACCCGGCCGGCAAGGTCGCCGGTGGGGATTTTCAGGGCATCGGCGGCGGCGCGGCCAAAGCCGATCTGCTCTTCCATGTACAGGCGTGCGCCCTCGGCGGTCATCGCTTCGAGACGACGGATACCCGACGAAACCGCGCCTTCGGAAACGATCTTGAACAGGGCGATATCGCCGGTGCGCGCAACATGGGTGCCGCCACACAATTCCACAGAATAGGGTTTTTCATGATCCGCCAGAGCCTGCCCCATGGTCAGGACGCGAACCTTGTCGCCGTATTTCTCGCCAAACAGCGCCAGGGCACCGGCCTCGATGGCGGCGTCCGGCGTCATTTCACGGGTTGAGACCTCGACATTCTGCCGAATGACCGCATTGACCTGCGCCTCGATGGCCGCGAGCTGTTCTGCCGTGATGGCCTTGTTGTGCGAGAAGTCAAAGCGCAGCCTCTCGGGTCCGACATGCGATCCCTTCTGGGTGACATGACCGCCGAGCACATCGCGCAGGGCAGCATGGACCAAATGCGTGGCCGAGTGATTGGCGCGAATGGCGGCCCGGCGTGGGGCATCGGCATCCAGCGCCGCACTGTCGCCGAGCGTGATCTCGCCCTTGGTGAGAACACCGATATGGGCGTGCAGGTCACCGCCGCGCCTTTGCGTGTCCTCGACCGTGAAGACGGCGCCGTCATCAAACCGGATTTCGCCGCTATCGCCGCACTGGCCACCGCTTTCGCCGTAAAACGGGGTCTGGTCGAACACCAGTTCGCCGCGTTGGCCGGTGCCGAGCGCCTCGGCGTCCTGGCCGCCGGATACAATCGCCAACAGACGACCCTGGCCACCGGTGCCGGCATAGCCGGTGAATACGGTCGGCCCCGCCTTGTCGCGGACCTGGAACCAGACCGCATCCGGCGCGGCATCACCGGAGGAAAATTTACTGGCCCGGGCATCAGCGCGCTGTTTGGCCATCGCGGTATCGAAACCGGCCTCGTCAACCGTCATGCCCTTGGCGCGCAGCGCGTCCTGCGTCAGGTCGAGGGGAAAACCGTAGGTGTCGTAGAGTTTGAAGGCGGTCGCGCCGGCCAGGGCATCACCCTCGGCCATGTCAGCGGTCGCCTCTTCGAGCAGGGAAAGACCGCGGCCCAGCGTGCGCTGGAAACGCTCTTCCTCGACCTGCAGGGTTTCTTCCAGCAGCGGCTGGGCGCGCACCAATTCAGGATAGGCGTCGCCCATCTCGGTCTTCAGCGCCTCGACAAGCCGCCACATGACCGGTTCGCTGGCACCGAGCAAATGAGCGTGGCGCATGGCGCGACGCATGATCCGGCGCAGCACATAGCCACGGCCTTCATTGGACGGGCTGACCCCGTCGGCCATCAGGAAGCAGGTCGAGCGCAAATGGTCGGCGATGACACGATGGCTGGCCAGGGCATCGCCGGTCGCCTTCACACCCAGAACGTGCTCGCCGGCGGCGATCAGGCTGCGGAACAGATCGGTGTCGTAATTATTGTGCTTGCCCTGCAGGATGGCGGCGATGCGCTCAAGACCCATGCCGGTGTCGATCGAGGGTTTGGGCAGGTCGATGCGCTCATCCGGACCGAGCTGCTCGAACTGCATGAAGACGAGGTTCCAGATCTCGATGAAACGATCACCATCCTCGTCCGGCGAGCCGGGCGGGCCACCGGCGACACCGGGACCGTGATCAAAGAAGATTTCCGAACACGGGCCACACGGGCCGGTATCGCCCATCGACCAGAAATTGTCGGACGTGGCGATGCCGATAATGCGCTCGTCCGGCAGGCCGGCGATTTTGCGCCACAGCGCCCGCGCCTCGTCATCCTCGGCATAGACAGTGACCAGAAGCTTGTCGGCCGGAAGCGCGAATTCCTGGGTGACCAGCTGCCAGGCATGGGCAATCGCCTCTTCCTTGAAATAATCGCCGAAGGAGAAATTCCCCAGCATTTCAAAGAAGGTGTGGTGGCGGGCGGTATAGCCGACATTGTCGAGATCATTATGCTTGCCGCCGGCCCGAACGCATTTCTGCGACGAGGTGGCGCGCGGCGTGGCGCGTCTTTCCTGACCGGTGAAGGCGTTCTTGAACGGCACCATGCCGGCATTGACGAACAACAGCGTCGGATCGTCCTGCGGCACGAGCGGGGCCGATTGAACCACCTCGTGCTCATGCTTGGCGAAATAGTCGAGGAAAGTCGCACGGATGTCGCGCAGGCTGGCCATGATGTCCGATCCCGTCGGCTGGAGTGTCGCGCGCCGGCCCGAAGGACTGGCACAAACCGGTTTCTGTAGACTGACATATAGAAACGGGTGCCCGGCCTAGCCAAGCACCCGTTCACAATCAAGCTGCGATTCTTCGGCAAGTGCGGCGGACGGGCAAGCTGCCGTGTTCCCGCCCGACTCACCTCAACCCGGCAGAAACCGACCGAATTCGACCAACGTCACGACAAACAGCATCAAAACCATGGGCAGGACCAAGTACATCATCAGGATGCGGACCACGCCCCGCATGAGAAAGCGGATCCAGGTCTGGCTTGGGGGTTTGAGCGTGTTCAGCCAATAACCCGCCAGTACCAGCCAGCTGGTCATGGAAACCAGAGCCAGCATGGCGCCACCAAGCACCCCCAGAAACCCGAACACCATGTCCACCAGCAACAACGCCAGAGAGACAAGCGCCAGAAGAGCAATATTCTGGCGAAAAATTGAATTGCCGGACGTGTGCGGGTGTCGGTCCATGATCAAGACCCTACACCGCACACATCATCCAACAAGCCTGCGCTTGGACTGCCCGATATCGTAGCGCTCCGACCCCGCTACCCCGCTGCGGCGTCTTCCTCGGGCAGATCGGGACCAGTGAGCATCTCGTCAGCGATCAGGCCGGCATTGGCGCGCACCTTGGCTTCGATCTCACTGGCAATATCCGGATTGCCGAGCATGAATTGGCGGGCATTCTCACGCCCCTGACCAATCCGTTCGGAATTATAGGAATACCAGGAGCCGGACTTCTCGATCACATCGCCCTTGACGCCGAGATCGATGAGCTCGCCCATCTTGGAAATACCCTCACCGTAGAGAATGTCGAACTCGACTTCGCGGAAAGGCGGCGCGACCTTGTTCTTGACGACTTTGACCCGGGTCTGGTTGCCGATCACTTCGTCGCGATTCTTGATCGCGCCGATGCGCCGGATGTCGAGACGGACCGAGGAATAGAATTTCAGCGCATTGCCGCCGGTCGTCGTTTCCGGCGAGCCGAACATGACGCCGATCTTCATGCGGATCTGGTTGATGAAGATCACCAGGCATTTCGACTTCGAGATCGAGCCGGTCAACTTGCGCAGCGCCTGGCTCATCAAGCGGGCCTGAAGGCCGGGAAGGCTGTCGCCCATCTCACCTTCCAGCTCGGCCCGCGGCGTCAGAGCGGCCACGGAGTCGATGACCAGAATGTCGACGGCGCCGGACCGGACCAGCGTGTCGGCAATTTCCAATGCCTGTTCACCGGCATCGGGCTGTGACACCAGAAGCTCGCCGACATCGACACCCAGCTTGCCGGCATAGACCGGGTCGAGCGCATGTTCGGCATCAACGAAAGCGGCAACCCCGCCCGCTTTCTGGGCTTCCGCCACGGTATGCAGGGCGAGCGTCGTCTTGCCGGAACTCTCCGGACCGTAAATCTCGATGATCCGGCCCTTGGGCAGACCGCCAATGCCCAGCGCGATATCCAGGCCCAGCGAACCGGTCGAGATCGCCTCGATCTCCATGGCCGGTTTCTGGCCCAGCTTCATGACCGAACCCTTGCCGAAGGCCTTGTCGATCTGGCTCAGCGCCGCCTCGATCGCCTTTTCCTTGTCCATGTTCTTTTCGTTTTTCACGAGTCGAATCGCGCCCTTGCTCATAGCCTTCATCCCTTATTTCACGCCCCTCAGGTATGGGCAACCGAGCACCGATGTACCAAGTTTGTTCCGGGAACACAAGCGGAACATCTATGGTTAACAAAACGGAACAAATCCCGATCGACTGTCACAATGAGTATTTGAAATCCGGACACCGCCCCCCTAACTTGATCAGATGACGGATATCACTCGCCTTATCGGATCATTCTTCAAACCGCTCCGCGCGGCCGTCGTCCCGGTCGCCCTCCTGGCGCCGGTTTTGGCCAGCTGCAGCCAACCCTCTGAAACGCCGCCGGCCGAACCCGACACGCTGGCCGTGATTCGCGAACGCGGCGAACTGGTCGTGCTGACCCTGGCCGGCCCGACCAGCTATGAGGCCGGACCGGACGGGCCGACGGGCTATGAAGTGGATCTGGCCCGCGCCTTCGCCGACAGTCTCGGTGTCACGGCGCGTTTCGAAGTCGCCGACTCCATCCCCGACCTGCTCAACGCGCTGACTGCAGGCGCCGGGCATCTCGCCGCTGCCGGCCTGACCCAGACCACGGAACGATCAGCGCTCCTGGCCTTCGCGCCGGCGTATAAATCAGTGACCGAGCAACTGGTCTGCCGCCGTGACGGCCCGACACCGACCCGCCGCAACGCGCTGGCCGACACCGATATCCTGGTGCTTGAAGGGTCGAGTTACGAGGAGACATTGCGGACCCTGCAGGCCACACTGCCCGCGCTTCGCTGGCGGACCATGCCGGCCGGCTCCGCCATGCCGCTGCTGGACGCGGTCGAGCGCGGCGATGCCGACTGTACCGTCGCCGATTCCCACTTGACGGACTTCGCGCGGCGACGCCATCCCGAACTGGTCGTGGCGCAAAACCTGAGCAATGAGCAACCGCTCGCCTGGGCCTATGATGCGCGAGTGGACGGCCTCGCCCCTGCCCTCACCGCCTGGTTCGCCGAAGCCCATGACAACGGGCTTCTGGAAGCCCTCGACGAGACCTGGTTCGGTCAGTTCGGTGATTATGACTATGTCGACATCGCGCGCTTTGTCCGCCGGGTCGACAACCGCCTGCCGCGATACCGGCGCTGGTTCGAGGCGGCAGCCGAGGATCTGCCATTCGAATGGGACTTGCTGGCGGCTCAGGCCTATCAGGAATCGCATTGGGATCCGGAGGCGGTCAGCGCCACCGGGGTGCGCGGCCTGATGATGCTGACCCTGTCGACCGCGGAGCGTGTGGGTATTGAAGACCGCACCGATCCGCTTCAGAGCATTCGCGGCGGCGCGGCCTATCTGGATGACCTGTATGCCCGGGTGCCCGATGGCGTGGTCGGCGAGGACCGGCTGTGGTTCGCGCTCGCCGCCTACAATGTCGGCATGGGCCACATGTATGATGCCCGCCGGCTGGCGGAACGTCTCGGCCGCGACAAGAATAGCTGGGATGACCTCGCCGAGACCCTGCCCTTGCTCTCCGATCCGCAATATTACTCGACGCTGCGCTATGGCTATGCCCGCGGCCACGAGCCGGTGCGCTATGTCGCCAAGATCCGCGAATACCGGGCCATGCTGGCGGCCCAAGGCCTCTGATCGCGGCCGCTGGTTTCGATCCACAAGCAACCGCCAAGGTAAAGGGGCGCGACCAACCGGACGCGCCCCTTTTCCTGTGGCCTTGGATTGGTCGGTTCGGCCTAACGGCGGCGGCGCGCTACGCGATCGATCTCGGCCTGCACCTTTTCATCAACGATGGACGGCAGGTTGGCGTCGAGCCATTCCTTCAGCATCGGACGCAGCAGGGCCCGGACAACGCCTTCCAGCGTACGGCCTTCCTCGTCGGAAATGCGGATATTCTCGGCCAGCGTATGGAAGGACCCCATGGCGGCGGCGGCAGCCGGCTCGCTCATGATGCCGTCGGCGGTTTCGTCGGCGAGGGCGTCGAAATCGATTTCGGGCTCAGGCTCGGGCTCGGCCATCACCGGCTCGTCCTCAATCGCCTCCTCGCGATCAACGATCATCAGATCATCATCAACCGCCATCGGCTCGGTGCCTTCGTCGAGATCATCGACGCGCTCGGTAAGCTCCAGCACGTCCCCGGCACCTTCATCGGCGGCCGGCTCGTCGAACAGGGCATCGACATCATCCTGGCTCTTTGGAGCCTCGTCGGCGGCCTCGGCCTCGGCTTCCGCCGGTGCATCATCATCGTCTTCATTGATGATGCGGCGGATCGAGGAGAGGATTTCCTCCATCGACGGTTCGTTTTCAGCGGCATCGGCCATGAGCGCCCAAGTCCTTGTCTTCGGTCTGCGTCGTCGGTCAGCGTGTCAGCTTCCCGTATTACGCGAATAAACCGGGCCGGAACTCGCCTGTCCAGCCCGCGACTCTGCGAAAACCCTAGTCCCAGGGCGTTAAGTCAAGGTTAGGGAAACGCGATTCGCGCGAATCTCCTGCAGCCGCATCATAGATTTCCACGTCCAGACCGAGACTGGTCGCCGACGCCAGCCCCATTGCCTGCAACAAGCGATAGCCGGCGACGAAGCTGTCACGCTCGGCGGTCACGAAGGTCAGGCGTGATTCCAGCAATTCCTGTTCGGCATTGAGGACGTCCAGCGTGGTGCGGATGCCGACAAAGGCTTCCTGCTGCACGCCGTCGAGCGCAATCTCGTTGGCTCGCACGGCTTGGCGGCTCGATTCGATGACAGCCAGCGAGGCGACATAGGAATACCAGGCATTGGTCACCGCCTCGGTCACCTGGCGCCGGGCGTCACGGACCTGAAAGCGGGCCTGTTCTTCCTGGGCGACCGCCGCGCGCACGCGCGACCGGTTGAGGCCACCGGTAAACAGCGGCACCGAGACCTGGCCCATGATGGAGGCGCTGTCGCGGACATCGCCGGAAAAACTCGAATCACGCGCCGACGAGGCCGACGCGGTCAGCGAGACTTCCGGGCGCAGCGCGCCGCGGGCGATCCGGATCGCGTGCTGGGCGGCTTCTTCGCTATAACGGGCCGCCAACAATTGCGGGCTGTTGTCAAAGGCATACTCCGCCGCGTCGGCGAGATTGTCGGGCAAGGCCGGCAGCGCCGGCGGTTCGCTCAGCGAGGCCGCCGGCTGCCCGGTCACACGCTCATAGGCAGCGCGGCTGGCGGCCAGCTGGGCCTGGGCGGCGGAAAGCTGGGTCTGCGCCAGCGACAGGCGGGCCTCGGCTTGCGAGACGTCGGTACGGGTGATCTCGCCGACCTCGAAACGGTCACGCGCCGCGCGCAATTGCTGGGCCAGGACTTCGACATTGTTCTGGCGGATCTCGACGACATTGCTGTCCCGGCGCACATCCATGAAGGCGGTCACTGCGCTGACAAGCACGGTCTGCTCGGTGGCGCGCAGATTCTCCCGGCCGGCCATGACGACGGCGGTCGCCTGGTCGATGGCGCCATCAATCCGGCCGCCGCGATAAATCGGCTGGCTGGCCGACAGGCCGTAATTCTTCGGTGTCGAGTCGGAGTCGAAGCTGCTTGTGGTATTGTTGACTTGGGAAAAGCTTTCGCCTTCCGAGTGGTTGCGCGAAATCGAGGCGGACGCCGAGACGGTCGGCAAGCGCGCCGCCCGGGCCTGGACCCGACCCTCATCGGTGGCGCGAAGCCGCGCCCGTTCCGCCTGCAAGGTCGGGTTGGAGTTGTAAGCCAGCGCCAGCGTCTCTTCGAGAGTCTGCGCCTGGCTGGCACTGGCAAGCGCCAGCGCCGATGCACCGGCGGCCAATACGAGCGCCAAATTCTTCAATCGCGACATTACGAACCCCTCTTGCAGCGCCGAAACCGTGTCCGCCGCCTCGCCTCATACTAACGCGTCATCGCACCCGATCCAGTCTTACCGACCGGACACGGGCTATTTCTGCTCACGCGCATACCACGTCAGCATATAGGCACGCCATGATTAAAAGTGAACACTGTTCACTCTGATATTTCCGTAATAATCCGGCTGTCTGCCGCGCCAACCGGCAGCCGGGATACACGGCAATGTCGGTGTGAAACGGATGAGACCGCCGATTCCGTTCCCGCCAAGCCTGAAAAATTCAGAGAACGAAGCCGGCCTCGGCCTGAAAACCAGCCAATGGCGCGACGTTGGCGTCGAACACGACGCGCTCGCCGATACCCGCAGCCGAGCGCGTGAAGATGGTTGCCTTGCCGATCGGTCCACGGCGGATAACCGCCGCCAGCCGACCGCCCGGCGCCAATTGGTCGAGCCAGGCCTTTGGCACGGCATCGACGGCGCCATTGACGACGATCACGTCGAACGGGCCCTGTTTGGCAACACCGGCAGCGAGATCGCCCTCGATCACCACCGCATTGTCCGCGCCGACATCAGACAGCAGGCCGGAGGCGCGGGACAGGCTGTCCTCGTCGGATTCCAGCCCGACAACCGTGCCAGCCATGCGCGCCAGAACCGCCGTGGAATAACCGCGGGCACAGGCGATATCGAGAACCAGCTCATCCGGCTGGATATCGGCAGCATGGACCAGTTTGGCAAAGTCGCGCGGCCGCATCAGCGTGCGCGCCTCACCGACCGGAACCTGGCCGTCGGAATAGGCTGAGGCCCGGCGGGCGCGCGGCACGAAGATATGGCGGGGAATATCAAGGAAGGCGGCGATCAGACGCCGGTCGGTGACATCGGACGGACGGATCTGGCAATCGACCATCTGCTTGCGCGCCGTTTCGAATTCGCTCACGAGGCTCTCCCTGACCAGGCCCTGTTGGGATACGGTTCGGCGCTGATATATCCCGGCATCGCGCAGTGCCGCAAGCACGCCACTGCGCGCGCGTCGAATTGCCTCGCATCGTGCCATCGCAAGGCCGGACCCGGCCGACCTGCGGTAAAGCTGAGAAAGCCGGATTGCTCGCGCCGCGCGACAGCGCTATAGCTCCCGGCTCGCAAGGCGTGGCACCGTGGCGGAGTGGTGACGCAGCGGATTGCAAATCCGTGTACCCCGGTTCGATTCCGGGCGGTGCCTCCAACCCTTCAGCGAATTTCCCTTACCCGTAATCGGTTAGCCTGGCACCCGAATGTCAGCCTTCATTGGCCTGGCGGCCGGTCGGCACCCCGGCCTTGTCGAGCTCGGCGTCGAGCTTTCCGACCAGGAAGAAGCCATACATCCGATAGTCGGCGATCAGCGACCACAGCGGATAGGTGAAGGTGGCCGGCTTGTTGCGCTCGACAAAGGCATGGCTGACCCAGGCGAAGAAATAGCCGGACACCGGCACGGCCAGCAGCAGCCACCAGGTCTGCGAGACGAGCGCATAAATAAGAACCGCGATCGCCAGGGTCGAACCAACGAAGTGCCAGGTCCGCGTCCACGGCTTGGCGTGTTCACGCAGATAAAACGGCCAAAATGATTCGAATGTAGCGTGGTCGCGCATGGTCAACTCCGGTGATTCGCCCGCCGAATCAGTAACACGGCGGTTTGCCGCCCCAAAAACAGGCAAAAATCATGGTGAATGAAACCTGCGCAGTTATCCACGCATTTCCATGATTCCATTAGAATTTCGGCAAGGACGATAAACCAATTCCCTAATTCTCCCGATCCCGTTAACCCGGCTTTAAGGGTTCGGAGGCGAATTTGAGTGCGTCTTCCCGTGAAGACACCCCACCATCCACCCAATGCCTTTTCGGGAGCCTTTGCGGCTCCCGATTTTTTTTGCACACAGTTTGCGCTTCTTGCGCAGCAGAGTGCTTGCGCGGCGCGGCGAAGCTCTGATAAAAGCCGGGCCTCGCTTGAGAGACGGTATTCCTCGGTAGCTCAGTTGGTAGAGCAGGTGACTGTTAATCACCGGGTCGGCGGTTCGAGCCCGTCCCGAGGAGCCACTCTCAAGAGACATCCCTGACGAAGGGGTCGAACAGCCCGCCGCAAGGCGGGTTTTTTCGTGTCTGCACGCCCCTACTCCAGCCGCGCGTCCAGCGCCCGGGCCGCCTCGAAAAACCTGTCCCGCAACTCACCCGCATAGGGATTGTGGCGCTCGATGGCGCGGAAGAGCTCGTCGCTGTCACCGGCGACCAGATCCGCTGCCTGTTTCAACAAGTCATAGCTGCGCGTCGTATAGGGCGCTGCCGGCAGGTCGAGATCGGTGATGACCTTCGACACCAGATGGGTCAGCGCCTGGACGCTGGCCATGGTGCGGTCATGGGTATCAGCGTCGGAGATATGAACATCCAGGCGCAGATCATCGCGCAGAAACCCGGCGACGCAGGCCGGATCAACGCCCGGCTCCGGACACAGCACGATGGACTGCCCGCCCAGCCCGTCAGCCGCACTTTGCGGCCCGAACAGGGGATGCGTGCCGAGAATGCGTGTCCCGGCCGGCAAATGCGCACGCATCGCGGCCATCGGCTTGAGCTTGACCGACGCGACGTCAAGCACCAGCGCTCCAGGCGACAAGAACGGAGCAACCTGTTGGCAGACTTCGGCGATCAATTGAACCGGCACCGCGAGAATGACGACGGGTCGCGATGCCGCCTCGGCGAGCGGCACACAGGCCACACCATCCATCGCGGCAACCGCCGGATCATGGGCGACAAGATCGAGATGCGGCGAAAGATGGGTCGCGGCAAGTTGGCCGAAAGCGCCCAGACCGATAAGACCGACCTGCGCCATCAGTAACGCGGCTCGGGATGGGTGCGGATAACGACCGGTTCGAGATAGGCGAAATCACCGCTACGGGGGGCGACGCGATAGTCCACGGTCGCGGATGTCTCGCCGCGATGATCGGTGCAATGCACAGAGATCGAATAGACGTCATCCTGCCAGGCCTCATCGAACACCAGCGGCGCGGCGCAATCATCGACCATGGAAATCGCGCTGGCGAGGGCTGCGGCAGAGCTCCCCTGACGCAGGACGGCGCGCATGTCCGGCAGGATCGGGTAACCCTCCGCATCAACGCCCGGATCCGCCAACGCCTCACCCGGCATGCCGGGCTGGGCCATCGCGGACGCGGCCAACACCACACCTGACGCCAATGCCACCAAAACCGTCTTCATGCCGGACTCCCTGACTATGCCCCGGGCAGTTGAGCCTGTTTCAGCCGCTCGCGATAGTCGGCGATCCGCCTGTCGATGCGGGGTACACCGCGCCAGACCCGATACAGCATGTAGATTGCCGAGCCGCTGACGATCCCGGCGGCAAAGCGGTAGATCACCACCAGCCAGGAAATGACGGCATTGTCCGGATTATTGCTGACCGGGGTCAGCCCCAGACGGAAGACCTCGGGGATGTCCGCGAATGCGCCGCGAAAGACCTGGTCGGCGAGGAAGATGACGACATCGCCGACCGCAGCGACCGGCTCGCCCTCGCCAATCACGATCGGCGCCGCGTAATCCGGCAATAACCAGTCATGTTGCCAAACCGCCATGAAAACGACGGCGCCAGGCAGGATCATCCCCAGCACCAGCAAAAGACCGAGCGCCCGCCAGACGCCGTGAACGACCTCATCGCGCCGCGCCTCGAACCAGTCAATCCGGCGCTGGATGCTGGCCGGCTTTTTCGGCACCGGGCCCGGCAGGCGCAGATCACTGTCCAACTCGGCGGCGCTGACGCTGCGCAACAGGTTGAGCTGTCGCCGTGCAAACCAGAGACTGGCCCCGAAGACCAGCGCCAACGCGATCCACGCATAAATGCGTTGCGCCCCGATTGAGGTCACGACCGTCCCGAAGCCGCTGGCCCGGAAAGCCTGCCACCCCTCCACAATCACATCCATGAGACGCCCCCGCGCTGCTGCCGCCAGACTAGGCGGGCGGTGCGCAAAGACAATGCCTGATCGGGCGCAATCGGGCCTATTCAGCGATATCCGCGACCAGGGGCGTCGCCGCCGACACCGCCTCGCTCTGGCGCCGCCACATATCGGCATAGAGGCCGCCGCGGGCGAGCAGTTCGTCATGCGTGCCGGATTCGGCCACGCGTCCGGCATCGAGCACGAAAATCCGGTCGGCACCGGCAATGGTTGAGAGGCGGTGGGCGACGGCGATCGTGGTGCGGCCTTCGGCGGCGTCGGCCAGAGCCGCCTGGACCTCGCCCTCGGTCTGGCTGTCGAGCGCCGAGGTGGCTTCGTCGAGAATCAGCACGGCCGGATCCTTGAGGATGGCACGCGCGACGCCGACGCGCTGTTTCTCGCCGCCGGACAGTTTCAACCCGCGTTCGCCGACCCGCGTCTCCAGCCCGTCCGGCAGGCCGCGCACGAAATCAGCCAGGTGGGCGCGTTCGAGCACCGCCATGATCTCGGCCTCGCTGGCCTCCGGCTTGCCGTAGATCACATTGGCGCGCAGCGTATCGTTGAACAGGACGACGTCCTGCGGCACCAGGCCGAGCGCATCACGCAGGCTGGCCTGCGCGATGCCGCGCAGGTCCTGCCCATCGATCAGCACCCGCCCCTGTTCGGGATCGTAAAAGCGGAAAAGCAACCGCAGCACGGTCGACTTGCCAGCCCCGGACGGACCGCAAATGCCGACGAAACTGCCGGCCGGGATATCCATCGATACGCCGCCCAGCGAGCGCGAGCGGCCATCGTGGGTGAAGCCGACATCCTCGAACCTCACCGCCCCGCCGGACAGGACCAGCGGCTGCGCATCAGCGCTGTCGGCGACATCGGGCTTGAGGGCCAGCGTCTCATAGACCCGCTCCATATCGACCGCGCCCTGCTTGATCTCGCGATAGGCCCAGCCAAGAATGTTGAGCGGTTGATAGATATTCATCAGGACCAGCGTCACTGCTGCCACGTCACCCGCCATGAGCACGCCGTTATAGGCTTTCCAGCCAGCCGTCAGCGCCATCGCCAGAAGGCCGGCATTCATCACCAGCGCCTGCAGCCCGTTGAGCAAGGCGAGCGAGGATTGCGACTTGGCCGCCGCCCCGGCATAGCGGGTCATCGCGTCATTATAGGCGTCACTTTCGCGTTCCTCGGCGGCGAAAGCCTTCACCGTCTCGAAATTGATCAACCCGTCCACGGCGCGGGCCGAGGCTTCATTGTCAGCATCATTCATCTGCCGACGAATGCCGACACGCCACTCGGTCAGCGACCAGGTGAGCCCCATATAGACGGCGATAGTGATCACCGCGATCACGGCGAATTCCCAGCCGTATTTGACACTCAGAGCGATGGCGGCGAGCGTCAGCTCGAACAGGGTCGGGGCGATGTTGAAGATCAGGAAGCGCATCAGGAAATCGACCGCGCGGGCGCCGCGTTCGATGATGCGCTGCAGGGCGCCGGTGCGCTTGGTCTGATGATAACCGATCGACAAGCGCTGGACATGGGCGAAGGCGCGCACGGCGGTCAGGCGCTGGGCGTCCTGGCTGACCGGGGCAAACATCGCGTCGCGCAGCTGCGGCGCCCCGACCGACAGGAAGCGCGCCACGGCATAGGCGATGAAGGCCAGTGAGAAGGTTGTGAGCAAGCCCGGCCACAGCGTGCTGCCCTGCCCGCCGCCCGAAGCCGGCGCCCCGCCGGTCGCGTCGACGATGAGGTTGATCCCGTCGCCGAACAGGATCGGAGCCGCCACCGAGAACAGTTTGGCGATGATGGTGAGGACCAGTGCCACCCCCATGCGAAACCGCCATTTGGCCATGTCCGGCGAAGCCAACAGCGCGAACAGGCGCCACATGGTGATTCCCAAAGCGCCTTTCGGCGCCTGTTTGGCGTCTTCCGCATTGTCGGGAGTTGTCGGTCTCATTGCGGGCAGAGATAGGGCGTTGGAGGGGCAAGCGCCAGTGGGGAGGACTGAGACAGGCAATCAGACGCCATCGCCGCCCATCAACACGTCACGCAACACGTCATCCGACGCAGATCACGCAGCGAGCATCCGCAGGATAGCGGTGGCATGTACTGGAAACGGCGCCACTCGAAAACCCGCTCGGTCGCGCAGAGAGCCCCATACAACTCTTGCCGGGAGTCCGCCCCTACCCGTCTTCCGTCGGCGCCTCGAGCACCTGGCCGGGATAGATCAGGTCCGGATCACGGATCTGTTCGCGATTGGCCTCGTAGATCACGGTATACTGGACGCCTTCGCCATAGAGACGCCGCGCCAGTCGCCACAGCGAATTGCCGGGCTGCACGACGACCGAATTGGGACCCATGTTGAGGTCTTCGGCGGCAACGCGTTCAAACGGCAGCACGATGACGGCGCTGACATGACCATCCTCGTCGACCTGGTCGATCTGGAGATCGTAGATGCCGGGCGCCAACAAGGCGCCGGCCTGCAAGGTCCAGCGGCCATCGCGGCCGACCGTGGTCTGGCCGACCTGGGCGCCATTGGCATAGATGCGCACCGTCGTGCCGGCTTCGGCACGGCCGGAAAAGATCACGGCGCCGGTCTCGTCATAATCGACGGTTTCCAGAACCAGGGGACCCATTTCACCGGTCGAGCAGGACGGGCATTGCCAGACACGACTGGCCTCGCCGGGGCGTCCGACGACGACCAACGGGGTCGGGCCGCGCTGTTCGGGTATGGAAACGACAACGACCTGTTCCGAGCGCAGCTGGCGTCCATCGCTGGCGGTCATCAGCAAGGACAGCTCGACCGCGCCCGAGGGCAGCGGGTCGTTGAGAATGATGACCCACTCGCCGCGCTCATTGATGGTCATCGCGTCGGTGCGGGACCCGGCATCTTCGAACTCAATGGCGATGTCGTTGGCCAGAAGCTGGATCGAGGCGCCCGGCTCACCGCGACCGGCGATCACCGCGGTCCCGGCCGGGGCGACGCGGACGATGTCGAAAACCGGGGCAGCCAGCATGGCAGCACTCGGATCGGGCTGTGTCGTCGTGCCAGCGGGAGACACCGGATTGCCGACGGTCGGCGCAGGCGCCCCGTCATCCTGGACAGCCGGACGATACATGATGAAAGCCAGCGCGGCGGCAATCGCCAGCGCGGCAAGGGCTGCAGCGATGATAAACGACCGCGTGGCGGTCATGGCGGCTCTCCCGTCGTCAATTGGGCTGGACACGAATATGTGCTCCGGCATACCGGAACTGGATGCAAACCTCGCGCCGTCAGCCTTCGGCGAATAGCATCCCGATCCGATAAAGCAAATATGAGTGATGTCACGATGGCGAAACTAAGGTCGATTGGTGTCTTCTGCGGATCACGTATGGGTGAACGCGAAACCTATGCAAACGCCGCCGAGGCCGTCGGCCGTGCGATCGCCCGGGCCGACTGCCGGCTGGTCTATGGCGGCGGTGATGTCGGGCTGATGGGCATTGCCGCTTCGACCGCGGCCGCTGAAGGCGGGTCGGTCTATGGCATCATCCCCGGCTTCCTGATTGCCCGCGAAGGCCATCTTGACGGTGTCGATATCAAGATTGTCGAGACGATGAGCGAGCGCAAAAGCCAACTCATTGCCGAAAGCGACGCCTATATCATCCTGCCCGGCGGCACCGGCACGCTGGAGGAAGTGTTCGACGTCATCTCGCGGCAACAGCTCGGCCTGCACGACAAGCCGATCGTCTTTCTCAACACGGAAGGCTTCTGGTCGCCCTTCATCGAGCTGATCGCCCATACGGTGCGCGAGGGCTTCACGCCGCAATCCCTCGCCGACCATGTTGACCTGATCGATGATGCCAAGGTCGCGATCGCGCGCATCATCGCCCAGCTCGACGCGAAGGACGCGACGACGGCCGGCAAGGCGGACTGATCAGTCCGCCTCCCCGTTCGGGTCAAACACCGCTTCGATCGTGAGATCAAAGGCACCGGCCAGCGCGAAGGCCAGTGTCAGTGACGGGTCATGCTTGCCGGTCTCGACGGCATTGATGGCCTGCCGCGACACCCCGACCCGTTCACCCAGCTCGGCCTGGCTCCAGCGCCGCTCGGCGCGCAGGACGCGGAGACGGTTCCTCACCGGTACACCACGTATTTCTGGAAACAACCTGCCAGGCCCCACAGCCCGATCATCACCGGAAAGACCCAGATCAACGGAATGGTCGGCAGGTCCAGCGCGCCCTCCAGAAACCCGTAGGCGAAACTGGCAAAGCCGGTCAGCAAGGCGGCAATGATCATCGCTTCGGCCAGCATGCGTTGCTTGAATTCATCAAGCGAGCGGTAAAACACCATCACCACCCACAGGGCCGCCAGTCCGGGCAGGACCGGCAAGAGTGCGACCGCGCCGCGCAGGACCGGTACCATTTCGACGCTTTGCAGCAGATGGACCGAGCCGAACAGGGCGGCCATGTAGAGCACCATCGTGGCGCTGAACCGCACCGTGTATTGCCGTGCATTCTTGTTCATCACCGCCTCCTATCGTGTTGTGACAAGGACATCTGCCAGCACCGCCTGGAAGGCGTCCGGCTGGTCCAGCATGATGAAGTGCCGCGACCCGTCGATCCGGCGCAGCTCATGATCGGCGAGCGCACCATATTGATCCGCATACAGGGATTCGAGCTCGGCAGGGCTGACCGGCATGCCCTCGCTGGTCGCAAAGAGGATGGTGACCGGTGCTGAAACCCGCGGCAGGACAGGACTGAAATCCGTCCCCATCACCTCGCCCATCGCCGCTGCGACGACGGACTGGTCGGCCTGCTCCATCCAACCCATCACCTGCGCCTGACCGTCAGCCGTGATCGACTGGACCGCCAGCCCCTGCCGCGACATGGCGAGAAACTGCTCGCGCGGCGCCGCCGCCATCTGGCCCGACATGCCAGCGGCATAGGCGGCGGCCTGGTCGGTTGTGATCGCCGGGTTGAACAGGCGGGCAAAGAAGGGCGCGCTGTCGACAACGATGACCGCATCGACCCGGTCCGGCAGTTCAGCCGCGACCTGCAGGGCGATCTGGGCGCCCATTGAGTGGCCGATCAGAACGGCGCCCTCCCCCCCCTCGCTTTCAAGCCAGGTGGTCAGGTCAGCGATGGCGCCGCCGACCACCCCCGCCTCGCCGCGCGGCACGGCGGGGACGTCGCCGAATCCGGCCAGGGTCACGACATGGGCATCCACATCATCGCCCAGCGCCGCGACCGTATCGGCCCAGACCTCACCCGGCGTCGCCAGGCCCGGGACCAGAATGACATCCCGGCCGGCCGGTGAACCAAACCGCTCAATCTGCACCGATCCGGACATGACCCCGTCCGGTCCCTGGCCGTCGGCCTGCCCGGCGGTTGCGCCAACTACAATCGCGACAGCAATGGCAATCCATCCGCCGATACTCATCTTCCCGCTACCACAAGGCTTCATTGCTTGCTCCATCAGCTCTACATGACTTAGTGTCATGCATACCTGACACTCAAGAGCGCGAGTGTCAAGTGATCCTGACAAATTGAAATACAAACATGTCAGATTGTCAGGAGCGCGTGCGGCGGCACGCTCTCATTCTGGTTGTCATCCCTGATGAACGCCCGGCGAAGGCCGGGCGAAAGTCAGGGACCGATATGTGGCAGATAGTCAGGTCCCCGCCTTGCGTCCGGCCTGCGCCGGACATTCAGCGGGGATGACAAGCGTTGACCGAATCGGAACCTAAGCCGTCTCACCCGCCAGGCGCTTGAGCACTTTCTCGCGGCCGATCAGCGGCAGCAATACCGCCATTTCCGGACCACGCTCGGCACCGGTCAGCATCTGGCGCAGCGGCATGAAGAGCATCTTGCCCTTGCGGCCGGTGGCCTCCTTGAGCGCGTTCGTCCAGTCCGACCAGCTCTCACTGTCCAGCACACCAGCGGGCAGATGCTCAGCCGCGGCGGCGGCATAGTCTGCGTCTTCGATCACCGGGGTGACCGGACCGTCAATCAGCACGGCCCAGGCCTTGGCATCGGCGAGGGTTTCCAGATTGGGACGCACGGCTTCCCAGACGGCCTCACCCTTGTCGGCGCCCAGCGCTGCCAGCTTCGGCTGGGCCTCTGCATAGGGCATGGCGTGCAGCAGTTTGGCATTCACGCGCTTCAATTCTTCATCATCAAAGCGAGCCGGCGAGCGTGACAGCTTGCCGAGGTCAAAGCCTTCCAAAATGCCCTCAACATCGGCAAACGCCTCGACCGGATCCGAGGTGCCGATACGGGCCAGCAGCGACATGATCGCCATCGGCTCCAGCCCGTCGACATCGCGCAGATCGGCAATGCCCAGCGACCCCGTCCGCTTGGACAGCTTGCCGCCATCGGCGCCGACCAGCAGCGCCTGGTGACCGAAGATCGGGGCCTTGCCGCCGAGCGCCTCGAAAATCTCGATCTGGGCGCCGGAATTGGTGGTGTGATCCTCGCCGCGGATAATGTGGGTGATCTCCGACTCGATATCATCCAGCACGCTGGGCAATGTGTAGAGGAAGGAGCCGTCCTCACGGATCAGGATCGGGTCGGACAGGGAGGAGGTCTCGATCGCGACATGGCCGCGCACCATGTCATCCCATTCCACCGGATTGCCCGACAGCTTGAACCGCCAATGCGGCTTGCGCCCTTCAGCCTCGTAAGCCGCCTTCTCGGCGTCGGTCAGGTCCAGGGCGGCGCGGTCATAGACCGGCGGCCGGCCATTGGCCATTTGCAGGCGACGCTTGCGGTCGAGATCCTCGCCGGTCTCATAACAGGGATAGAGCAGCCCCTTGGCTTTCAACGTCTCGGCGGCAGCCTCATAGCGGTCAAACCGGTCGGACTGCTTGAAGGTCTCGTCCCAGGAAATGCCCAGCCAGGTCAGGTCGGCGCGAATGCCGTCCTCATAAGCCTGGGTGGAGCGCTCGACATCGGTATCGTCAATGCGCAGCACAAAAGTACCGCCGGCCTTGCGCGCGAACAGATAGTTGAAAATCGCGGTGCGGACATTGCCGACATGAAGCTTGCCGGTCGGGCTGGGCGCAAAACGGACTTTGGTCATCGACGTGGAGCCTCACTGAGATAGAGGCGCAGGGCTTAGCGCTGTCAGGGCAAAGGGGCAAGCGGGGGGTGCGGATGGGGCGTGGTGTGGGGGCGTCAGTCGATTACTCGCCTTCGCGCTTCATCTGCGCTTAACTCACGCCAGACGCGCAATCGGGGGAGACGGGCGTGGACGATCAGGCCAAACAGCAAAGCGACAAGGCCGCCGAGAAGGCCGCGCGCGAGGCTGCCTGATGGGCGCAATGGCGGGAACAGGATTTCAGCTGGGCCGGGCTGGCGGCGCTGGATGCGCGTGGGCAGCCGAAGCACCGCTGGATCGGCTGGTCGGTTTCACCGGGCAAGCGCTGCGTTGAAACGGCTGATGCGCCGAATGGCTCGCGTCCGGCGACGCTGCAGGATTATTTTCGCTGGGATCCGGAGACGTGCGAGCTGCGGTCAGACCAAGCGCTTCGCAATGCCGGCCTGCTTATCGAGGACACCGGCCAGGCCGAATTCCATATCCTGCACCTGCCCGAAACCCATGCCGACAGTACAGCAAGCTTCAAAGCCGATCTTGATGCGGCCGGGTGGGGAGTGCTGGAAGCAGAGGTCAGTCGTTGCCTCGCCCATAGCGGCGCCACAGACAAGGCGGTAGGCACATCTGGCTTCAAGGGCGCTGATCATCGCGCCCAATTCACGGGCGCCGTCCTTCGCCGCTTCCCGCGCCCGCCCGCCCCCGCAAAAGACGAACAGGCCCTGCCGCAGCTCCATCTCTGCGCCGATCTTTGTGCCTGGCTGCGCGACGTGGACGCGAGGCGCATCGACTGCGCGTCGCCGCTGTCGATGGCCACCGCTCTCTTCAAGGGAGACGCTGACTTCACAGAGGCGCAATTCTCCGGCGGAGACGCTAGCTTCTATCAAGCGCAATTCTCCGGCGGAGACGCTTACTTCAATCAAGCGCAATTCTCCGGCGGAGACGCTTACTTCAATCAAGCGCAATTCTCCGGCGGATACGCGAACTTCTATCAAGCGCAATTCTCCGGCGGAGACGCTTACTTCTCCGCCATTCTGGCCTTGGGTGATGTCAACTTGGCGCGGGGTGAGCTATCGGGTACCGAGGCTGGCGAGTTGCGCCATTCCAACGCGCCAGGCGACACCTCTGCCCGCGCCTCCGAAGGGACAACGCAATCCGGTCACGATGTCTCGCAGATATGGCTGACCACACCCGGGGCCCGGGCCGAAGCGGGCGCACTTGCCGGTTTCAAACTCGGCAATGCCCGCATTTTCGGCACTGCGGATTTTTCGGATCGGGTATTTTCGTCTGAGCCCGATTTCGAGGGGGTCAAATTCTTCGGGCGGTCGAGCTTTCACGGTGTCAGCCTGCATGAAGGCGTGCGCTGGAAAATGGCCCGCTTTCGCTTTGGCACGCCGATGCGTCCGCGCCGTTTTCCCGTTTGGGACAAGGCCTGGCGCCAAGCCCTTGCCACCGCCAGATCATGGCTGGGACGACAAGCCCCGCACGCACCCGACCACATCCCCTTCCCGTCACGCGAAGCGTTATGGGACGAAATCGAGCGTCGCGCTGGCGACACTGCCCTGCCGGATAAAGCCCGAGAGCAGTTCGATGCGACCTACGACCGGGCCAAGGCCCGCTTCGATGATCGTGGCTTGGAGGCGGACCTTTACGAGTCCGATTATCGCACCCTGAAGCGCCTGTCAGCGAAGATCGGGGCGAGCACGGAGGAACAGCGCTTTTTCGCCCTCGAGCTGAAAGCCCGCCAGGCCCGGCGCTTGACCAGGCGCGGGCCCGGCAAAAGTCGCGATACCGACGTCACAGCCTGGGAAGCCGTCTTCGCGCGGCTCTACGGCGCGGTCACCGATTACGGCCAGAGCCTGACCCGGGTGCTGGGATGGATGGGGGTGGTCTGGCTCGCCAGTGCGGCCAGCGATCTCGCCCTCGCCGTCACCGCGCCGCCGCTACCTGCGCCGCAAGCTCCTGTCGCCCTGCATCAAACGCCCCGCCTGATCGGGGCGCAGGAGGTCGCATCACCGCCGGACGATCGCTGGACCGCCTATTGGCACCAGGAAGGCCGTACCGGCTTGCTCGGCCCGGCCCTTGACGGGCTGGAGATGACCGTCGTGCCCGTGGTCAATCCCGGCGGACACCATCCCTGGACGCGGCGCCTTGAAGGCCCCGATGCCGGCGGACATGTCTATTGGTTCGCCCTGGTGCGCCTCATTCACCGCCTGCTCGCCCTGCCGCTGGCCTTTCTCTTCCTGTTGACCTTGCGGCGGCGTTTCCAGATCAGCTAGTCGAACACCCGCGCCTTCACCGCATCCGCGGCTTCATCGGTCGGGCGTCCGGGACGCCCGGCGAGGCGCCAATAGCACCAGCCGGCGGCCGCGCCGAAAGCGAGGAAGACCAGGTAGAGCCAAAACGGAAAGGGGCTTGGTCCCTCAGCCGCACCGAAGGTCAGGGTGCCGACGAGGAGTTGCAGCAGAACAAGGGAGAGCAGCGCACCCGCGATCAATTCGCTCAGCGGCCGCAGCCATTTCAGGCCCCGGAACAGGCTGACCAGCCCCCAGACCGGCAGGGCGGAAAATACTGCGGTGACGACACCGCCGAACAGGCCCCACACCGGCGCCATGGTCACGGTGACCCAGTAGTTCTGCCGTCCTGCATCATTCCCGGCATCGAGCACCGCGAGTATGGCAAAACCGGCGATCCCCACCACCGAGACCAGGTAACAGGTCAGAAGCCACGCCCCGATGGCGCGCCAGGGATTGCGTCCGAAGAGGCGTTTCAGCGCGGTGGGCATGGCGGACGATCTCCTGCAGGGCGACGGACCACACTCAAGCGACCGCCCAAGACCGATTTATGGCCGCACCGACAGCCGCCAGTAAACCGCGCCGCCGACCAGTCCGGTCGCGGCAAAGAAACCGGTCATCGGCAGACCCTCGACCCCGTAGGACAGCGGAAATCCGAAGATCTGGATCGTGGCGGCTCCGGTGAGCGCGCCCATCAGGAGGTGGGAGACGAGGCCGTACCAGCCGGCCGCGCGCCTCACCCAGGTCAGGATCACGGTCGGCAGCGCTGTCAGCACGGCGACATAGGTGCCGATGAAGAGACTGCCGGGGATGAGGGCTTCAAGAAAGCCGCTCTCGGCCGGCTCGAAACGACCGGACTCGAGTGCCGAGAAAAGACCGAAGGCGATGATGATGGCCAGGCCGGAGAGAAGCGCGGCGATGAGCCAGGCGAAGGCGTTGCGGAGCGTGCCAGCGATGCTGAGCGGCGGGCGATGGGTCATGGTCATACTTATACTCCGTCTGTCTGTTTTGGCGCCTGGGGCTTGCCGACCGCGAACCAGTAGACGCCGCCGCCGAGCGCACCGAGCGGTGCCAAGAGGAGGACCGCCGGGTGGCCGCCAAAACAGATGGCCCCGATCAGCGGGCTGAGGCTGGCCGGGATCAAGATGTCGGCAAATCCGCGCGGCAATCTCCAAGCGCGAACAAGCTGAACGAGGAGAAAGGCTGGCAGCGCGGTCAGGAACATTGTCACGGCGATTGCAATCAACGCGATCATCACCAAAAACGTGTGCGCTGCAGGGCCGTCTTGCAGCACTCCCGGCGCGAACAATCCGGCAATCGCACCGCCCACTGCGAGACAGGCATAGAACCATCCGGCAATCGCCTTGCCGTCATCGATGGCCGTGTCCGGATGGAGTGTCGTCTCTTTCGTTTCCATGATCCCGCTCCCGCGTTGAAATCCTTTGTTCCGTTATTTCTGTTGTGACAGAAATAACGGATGAAGCGAATGTGGCGGGGTGACGCAGGGGGGCATCGCCTCCTCGCTCCGCTCGCCCCCCCTTCGACCCGAGGCTGCGCCTCGGGCCACTTCCCCCGCTTTGCGGGGGCAGAAAGACTATGAGGTCCTCGCCCTTGATGGGCGAGGTGGATCGCCGCTTCAGCGGCGAGACGGAGTGGGTGATGGGCGGTAAGTCCAGAACGCTGCGCGTTTCACCCCTTCCGCCCCTACGGGGCACCTTCCCCATCAAGGGGAAGGACCTCACGCCGAAGCCTAATTCCGAAAGCGGTTGGTAACCGGATAGCGCCGATCACGCCCGAAATTCTTGGGGCCGATCTTGACGCCGGGCGGGGCCTGGCGGCGCTTGTATTCGGCGCGGTAGAGCAGGTTTTCAATGCGTTTGACTTCGGCTTCGTCATGGCCGTCGGCGACCAGCTCGCGGACCGAGCGCTCTTCCTCGACGAGACCGTAGAGAATGGCGTCGAGCACGTCATAGGGCGGCAGGCTGTCCTGGTCTTTCTGGTCCTCGGCCAGCTCGGCCGAGGGCGGCTTGGTGATGATGCGCTCGGGGATGACCTGGCCGACCGGGCCGAGGCCGACCTGGTGATTGGCGGAATTGCGCCACCAGGCCAGCTCGAAGACCTCCGTCTTATAGATGTCCTTGAGGGCGTTATAGCCGCCATTCATGTCGCCATAGAGGGTGGCGTAACCGACCGCCATTTCCGACTTGTTGCCGGTCGAGAGCACCATCGGGCCGAACTTGTTGGACAGCGCCATCAGCACCACGCCGCGGGCCCGCGATTGCAGGTTTTCCTCGGTCGTGTCCGGCTGGGTGCCCTTGAAGGGTGTCGACAGGATGGCGTTGAAGGAGGCAATGGTCGGCTCGACATCGATGATGTCATAGCGGATGCCCAGCGCCTCGGCGCAGGCCTTGGCGTCCTCAAGGCTTTCCTGGCTGGTGTATTTCGACGGCATCATCACCGCCCAAACCTTGTCCGGTCCGAGCGCGTCAACCGCGATCGCCGCCGAAATGGCACTGTCGATGCCGCCGGACATGCCCAGCACGACACCGGGGAAGCCGTTCTTGTCGATATAATCCCGCAGGGCCCGAGTCATTGCCTTCCAGTCCGCCTCGAGGCCCGACTTGACGGACACGATCTGGCCACCGGCGCCGAACCAGCCCTTGTCGGTCTTCACCCATTCTACGGCATCGAGACATTCCTCGAAGGCTGGCAGGCGCTGGACCTCGCGGCCTTCGCTGTCGCGCGAGAAGGAGGCGCCGTCGAAGACCAGCTCATCCTGGCCGCCGATCTGGTTGACAAAAACCATGGCTTTGGGGCCGGGCCAACGATCAAACCAGCTCGCAAAGGCGTGCTTGCGCTCACGTTCAATGGTGCGGCGCCAGGGCGAGCCATTGATCGTGATGATCATCTCGGCGCCCTTGTCGATCAGCGCCTGTGGCACGGCGTCCAACCACAAATCCTCGCAGATCGGCAGGCCGAGCTTGATGCCGCGCCATTTGACGATGTCGGGCAGCGGCCCGGGCTCGAAGACACGCTTTTCGTCGAACACGGCGTAGTTGGGCAATTCATGCTTGAAACGCAGGGCCACCAGCTGCCCCTTGTCCAACAACGCCACCGCATTGTGCAGACGCTTGTTCTGGCGCCAGGGCAGACCGATCAGGATGGCCGGGCCGTCGCGCGTCGCAGCGGCCAGCGTCTCCAGCGCCTCGCGGCAGGCTTCGACGGCGGAGGGTTTGAGCACGAGGTCCTCGGGCGGATAGCCCATCAGGAACATCTCGGGAAAGATCACCATGTCGCCGCGACGCGTCCGCGCCTCGGCGTGGGCCGCGCGGGCCTTGGCCAGATTGCCCGCAACATCCCCGACAACCGGGTTGAGCTGGGCGGTGACGAGAATGATGCGATCTGTCATGGCCGCGACTTAGACCGCGCCGCGGGCCTCTGCAAGTGGCCGGGCGACAGGATCTAAGACCCGTAAGTGCGCGCGCCATCGATCGCCCGCGCTGCATCCAGCGCCCGCAGGCCGGCAATCCCCGGTACCGCAACCGGCGCCCCGTCGAGCACTGACGCGATGAAAGCGTTCACATTGGCGCCCAGACTGTCCTTCGCGGTCGCGCTCTCGGCGAAGTCCGGATTGAGCGCGTAGGGCGTCGTGTTGCTGAAGGTCTTGGCCACGAAATCGATCTCCAGGACGCCGGCCTCATACTCGACCTTCATCTTGCGGTCGCGCTCGTGGTGGACACGGCTCGCGACGAGTTCCGCCTCACAGCCATTGTCGAACACCAGATGCGCCTTGGCGATGTCGGGATGGTCAAACCGCCCCTTGTCCACTTCGCCGGTGACCGATTTCACAGCGCTACCGGACAGCGCAATCACCAGATCGAGATCATGCACCATCAGATCCAGCGTGACCGAGACATCGAGACAGCGATCCGAAGCCGGCCCCATGCGGCTGGCGGTGATCTTCTTCGGCGTCGCGTCAACTGCAAACAGACCCATGGCGTTAAACACGAAGCGCTCCTGGTGACCGACCTGGAGCACGCAGCCATGTTTGGCGGCCAGCGAGATCAGCTCGCGTGCCTCTTCCACCGAGGAGGCAATCGGCTTTTCCACGAGGACATGCTTGCCCATGGCAAGCGCGGTGGCGGCGGCCTCGAAATGGTGCACGGCCGGGCTGGCGACCGTAATGGCATCAACCCCGGCCAGAAAGGTGGCAAAATTGTCGAAGCCCTTTGCGCCATGTTTTTCAGCCAGCGCCTTGGCGCGCTCGAGATCAGGCTCGTAGACCCCAACCAGCTCGACCCGCTCATTGGCGGCGTATTTCGACGCGTGGAAGCCGCCGAACACGCCGGCGCCAACAACGCCGGTCCGAAGGATGCGGGATTTGGAAGCCATGAACTCACCTCTTTTGATGGCGCCGTGAATAGCGTTGCCGCCGCCACGATCAAGCGGGACATGCATCACCACTTGTTTCGGGCAATTGCAGGGCAGGCACTGCCGACAAGCCGATCAGGTCCGGCAATCCCGGCTTGCACCGACCGGCGCGAGGCCTAGGATGACGCGAATACGGGGGATGCGCGTGCCAGACAGACAAGAGATTGACGGCGCCAAGCGCGCAAAAGACAGCGATACGCCGCTCGATTCCCTGTCCATCGCGGTCTTTGACGTCGATGCCCGGATTTTCCGGACCATGCGCGACTGTTTTCTCAAACCCGTCGCGGTCGCGACGGCCGGCATGTCACGTGACTATGCGCTTTACCTGTCGCCGATCCGAGTTTTCATCGCCCTCTTCTCTTTCCAGTTTGTCGTCGCCGCCCTGTTCGGAACCCCGCTCACGGCGACGCTGGAATCGATGACGGCGTCGGACGCCGATCTCGACATTGCGGCCTGGCTCGCCTCGGCCCGCGTCGACTTCGAAACGCCGCTGACCTTTCAACGGGTTGAAGACAAGCTTCAGGCCATCCAGTCGATCACGCTGTGGCCCATCACCGCCCTGTCATCCCTGCCCTACCTGATCGCGCTCAAACTCTACCGGCCGTCGACGCCGCTCTGGGGCCATTTGCAAATCTACCTGGTCGCGACCAATGCCAGCTTCATCGTGATGATCGCGCTCATCCCTCTGCACACTTTGGGCGCCTTCGGCATTGCGGGCGGCATGTTGATCGCGCTGCTCGCCTTCTTCATCATCGCGGGTGTCATGCTGGCCCATTTCTACGGCCGGTCGATGATCGCACTGGGCCTGCGCCTCGCCGGGCTGGTTGCGCTTTTGCCGATCACGATGTTGATCACCATGATCGGCACCTTCATCACCATCGACTGGGTGTTGGAGAACGAGTTCGGCCTGCATTTCATGGCGCTCATTTCGCCGGAAGTTTTTGCAGAAATGTCCACATCATAAGAAAGAAACGGGAGTTGGTTGATGAAATCGCGTGAAATCCACCTGAATACCTATCTCAAAGGCGCACCGGATCCGAAATACTACGACGTCGTGGAGACAGACATCCCCGCACCGGGCCCGGGCGAAGTCCTGGTTCGCAATCTGTTTATCTCGGTTGATCCCTACATGCGCGGACGCATGAGCGGTGTGCGCACCTATATCGGGCCGTTCGAACTCGGCAAGGTGATGGAAGGCGGCGCCGTCGGCGAAGTCATCGAGAGCAATTTCGACGGGCTGAAGCCGGGCGATCATGTCTCCTCCATGTTCGGTTGGCGCGAAGGCTATGTGGCGCCCGGCCAGGCGCTGACCAAGATCGACACCTCGGTGCTGCCGCCGCAGGCCTTCCTGGGCATTGCCGGCATGCCGGGCCTGACCGCCTATGTCGGGATCAAGCGGATGATTGACCTGCAGGCCGGCGAGACCCTGTGGATGTCCGGCGGCGCCGGCGCGGTCGGCACCTCGGGCGTGCAGTTCGCCAAGGCGATAGGCGCCACCGTCATTGCCACGGCCGGCGGGGCGGAGAAATGCGCCTTCGTCAAATCGCTCGGCGCCGATCATGTCGTCGACTACAAGGCGACCGACAATCTCACCGCTGCCATCGCCGAAGTCGCCCCCAATGGGGTTGATGGCTATTTCGAGAATATCGGCGGCACGCATTTCACCGCAGCGCTCAACTCCCTGCGTCCGAAAGGCCGCATGGCCGCCTGCGGCATGATCCAGCGCTATAATGATACCGGCGCCGCGACCCTGCCCGACAATCTCACCCAGATCGTCGGCAAGTCGCTGACCATTCGCGGCTTCATCGTGTCGGACCATGCCGACATGTTCGGGGACTTCGTGAAGGATCTCGGGGCCTGGATAGCCGCCGGCAAGATCAAGCCGGCCGAGACCGTGATGGAGGGGATCGACCAAGCCCCCGCCGCCTTCTCGGGCCTCTTCACCGGTCAGAACACCGGCAAGATGCTGGTCAAGATCTGATAACGGGGGGGGGCGCGGTGTCCGGGATTTCGGAGCCGCGTCCCTGCCAGGCGCCAACGGCCTGGGATTGCTAGCGCCGGGTCAGCCGACCGAGCGTCCAGCCAGCCGCAATGGCGGCCAGAACCGGTGACCAGGTCTCCCCCGCACCTGCGAGAAGCGCGAGCACATACGCGCCCAAACCTGCTGCAAGTGCGAACGGGAGCATGCGAATCGGACGATTCGCGACCGGCGCGTTATGATGCGGTTCACCCTGATACATGCTGTGGAATGTACGCAATTTGGGGGCCGAGCTGTGAAAAACCGTGATTTACCGGGGAAATTGCAGCGATTTGGCCCGGATTCGCCTGTTGCAGCTTGCAATCATGGGCAGTTCTTGGCCTTGATGGACCGTCAACGAACACGCGGCAACCGGACGGATACGATGACCGTGCTTGCCGGACCGCGAACAACTGGGGGGAACCCTATGAACAAGTCTGATCTCGCCAAAGCCGTCTCCGAGAAGACCGGCCTGTCCCGCGCCCAAGCGGGTGAAGCTGTGGATTCCGCCATCGAAGCCATCGTCGGCTCGGTCAAGGAAAACGACAGCGTCCAGATCGCTGGCTTCGGCACCTTCTATGCGAAGCACCGTGAAGCCCGTGAAGTGCGCAATCCGCGCACCGGCGAAACGATGATGTCCAAGGCTCGCACCCAGGCGGCTTTCCGTCCGGCGGCTGCCCTGAAAGACATCTAATCAGTCCATCGGGTCCTGATTAAGCGAAACGCCGTCCGGAGCGATCCGGACGGCGTTTTTCTTTGGGGTTTCTCCCCACGCCGGTGGGGAGGAAAGACGCGTCTCAGGCCGCGTTGGCGGCGGAGTTATTGCCGCGCACCCGCTTGAGGCTCTCGGCGATGCGGAAGGCCATGTCGAGGGCCTGGTCGGCATTGAGGCGCGGATCGCAATGGGTGTGATAGCGCGCCGCCAGATCGGCCTCGGTGACCGTCTTGGCGCCGCCAACGCACTCGGTGACATCGCGACCGGTCATCTCGAAATGCACGCCACCGGGATAAGCCCCCTCGGCATAGAGCACATCCATGAAGCTCTCGAGCTCCAGCAGGATACGATCGAAATCGCGCGTCTTGTAGCCATTGCCGGTCTTGTGGGTATTGCCGTGCATCGGATCGGACGACCAGACCACATTGCGGCCGGCCTTGGTCACCGCTGCCGCCAGCTTGGGCAGGTTGTTGCGGACATTGTCCGCGCCCATGCGCACGATCAGAACAAGGCGCCCGGCCTCATTGTCCGGATTGAGGGCATCAATCAGCGGCAGCAGATCGTCGGGCTGCATGGTCGGACCGCATTTGACGCCGACCGGATTGGAAATGCCGCGGGCATATTCGACATGGGCGCCGTCAAGCTGACGAGTGCGCTCACCGGTCCAGATCATGTGCGCCGACGTGGCATACCATTGCCCGGTATTGGGATCGCGGCGGGTCAGCGCCTGCTCGAAGGGCAGGTGCAGCGCTTCGTGGCTGGTGAAGAAGTCGACCGCTTCCAGCGATGGCGCACTGTCACGGCCGATGCCACAGGCCTTCATGAAGGCCAGGGCTTCGGAGATACGGGTCGCGGTCTCGGCATAACGTTCGGCAGCCGGACTGTCGCTGACGAAGTCCTGGGTCCATTGGTGGACATTGTGCAGATCGGCATAACCGCCGGACGCAAAGGCCCGCAGCAGGTTCAGTGTCGAGGCTGACTGGTCATAGGAGCGGATCAGGCGTTGCGGATCAGGCTCGCGGGCCTCGGTCGTGAATTCGGGACCATTGACGCTGTCGCCGCGATAGCTGGGCAAGGTCACCCCATCGATGGTCTCGGTGTCGGAGGAGCGCGGCTTGGCGAACTGGCCGGCGATCCGGCCGACTTTCACGATCGGCTTGGAGGCGGCGAAGGTCATCACCACCGCCATCTGCAACAGCACACGGAAGGTGTCGCGCACGCCCTCGGTGGAGAATTCCTTGAAACTCTCCGCGCAATCGCCGCCCTGAAGCAGGAAAGCCCTGCCCGCGCTGACGTCTGCCAGCTGGCGACGCAAGCGCCGCGCTTCACCGGCAAAGACCAGCGCCGGACGGGCCGACAGCTCGTCGAGTACCGCCTCCAGCTTCGCTTGATCCTTGTAGGTGGGCATCTGGCTGACGGGCTTTGCGCGCCAGGATTGGGGAGACCAGGTCATGTCACTCAGCTGCTTTCAACTCCGGCGGTGTCCATTTTTCTTTCATGGTCACCAACTCTTCCGCACTGGTCGGATGCACGGCACAGGCCGCATCGTATTGATCCTTGGTCAGGCCCGCCTTCACGGCGATCCCGGCCAGCTGGATCATCTCAGGCGCATCCGGCCCGACAATATGCACGCCCAGCACCCGCTCTGTCTCCCCGTCGACGACGAGTTTCATCAACATCCGCGAGGCATCGGGCGTCAGGGATAGTTTCATAGGCCGGAACGAGGTCTTGTAAACATCCACTTGTGCAAATTTTTTGCGCGCATCGGCCTCCGAGAGGCCGACAGAGCCAACAGGCGGCTGTGTAAACACCGCTGACGCAATGTCTTCGTGATCATAGGCCGTCGGCTTGTCACCGAACACGGTCGCCGCAAAGGCCGCGCCCTCGCGGATCGCCACGGGCGTCAGATTGACCCGGTTTGTGACGTCTCCGACGGCGTAGATATTGGCTGCCGAGGTCTTGGAATAGGCATCGACCTTGATCGCACCCTTCGGATCGAGCGCCACGCCGGCCTTGTCCACGCCCAACCCGTCGACATGCGGATTGCGGCCGATCGCATACATCACGACATCAGTATCGACATGATTGCCATTGTCGAGATGGACCCGCTTGCGCCCATCCGGCAGGGCTTCGATCTTCTCGAACACCGTGTGCGTGATCACCCGCACACCGGACCGCACCAGCTCTTCATGGACATGGCTGCGCACATCATCGTCGAAGCCACGCAACACCGTGTCGCCGCGATAGACTTGGCAGACCTCGGAGCCCATGCCGGCAAAAATCTGCGCGAACTCGCAGGCGATATAACCGCCACCGGCGATCACGACATGCTTGGGCAGGGTCTCAAGATGAAAGGCCTCATTGGAAGAAATCCCCAGCTCGGCCCCTTCAATCTCCGGCACGACGGGCGTGCCGCCAACCGCGATCAGGATCTTGTCAGCGGTGACAGTCCGGCCAGACTTCACCAGACGGAGCGTGTGCGCGTCCTCGAATACCGCCCGCTCCTCGATGACCTCGACGCCGGAATTGTTGAGATTGCGGCTGTAGATGCCGGACAGGCGGTCGATCTCCGCATCCTTGGCATTGATCAGCTTTTCCCAGCTGAACGAGGTCTCGCCGACGCTCCAGCCATAGCTCTCCGCCAGTTTGAACGTCTTGGCGAACTCGCTCGCATAGACCAGCAGCTTCTTGGGCACGCAGCCGCGGATCACACAGGTCCCGCCGACCCGATATTCCTCGGCCACGGCGACCCGCGCCGCGCCATGCTGTTTGGCCATCCGGGCCGCGCGCACACCGCCGGAACCGGCGCCGATGACGAAGAGGTCGTAGTCGTACTGGGTCATTCAAATTGCCTTATTGCGTGCAACAGAGCCTAAAGCTCCATCACCCGGGCGTCACCGTCCTCACCGACGATGACGACACGAGCCAGATTGATGAACAGGCCGTGCTCGACCACACCGGGGATCGCTTTCAGGGCCAGGTCAACGGCACCAGCGTCCGGGATAGCCTCGCAGGCACAATCAAGAATGTAATTGCCGCCATCGGTGACCAGCGGCTCAAGCCCGTCACCCTTGCGGCGCAGCTGCACATCCGGTGACGTGATGCCGACCTTGCGCAGCGCCTCATAGACCTGCTTGGCGGTCAACGAGAAACCGAAACGGTCCACCTCCACCGGCAGCGGGAATTTGCCCAGGGTCGAGACCAGCTTGGTCTCGTCGACCATGACAATCATCAGGTCGGAGGCATTGGCGATGATCTTCTCGCGCAACAGGCAAGCCCCGCCACCCTTGATCAGCTGGAAACGGCCATCAACCTCATCGGCACCGTCAATGGTGATCGAGATTTGATTGACATGGTCGACATCGATCAGCGGCACGCCATTCTCGACCGCCACCTCGGCCGTGCGCTGCGAGGTCGGAACACCGCGCACCTTGAGGCCGTCCTTCACCTTCTCGCCGAGCAGGCGCAAGAAAATCTCTGCCGTCGAGCCCGAGCCGAGTCCCAGCGTCATGCCATCTTCGACATAGTCGAGAGCAGCCGCTGCGGCGCGGGCCTTCTGGCGTTCGGCACTCATTGGTCGACACCGCCGAGGAGCACGTATTTGAGTTCGGTGAACTCCTCGACGCCCCATTTGCCGCCTTCGCGACCAATACCGCTTTCCTTGACCCCGCCAAAGGGTGTCGAGGCAGCCCCGACCATGGGCGCATTGACGCCGATCATGCCGTATTCAATGCCTTCGGTCAGACGGTGCACCCGGCCGACATCCTGCGTGTAGATATAGGCGGCCAGGCCAAACGGCGTGTCATTGGCCAGCTTGATGATGTCGGCCTCGGTTTCGGCGCGATAGACCGAGGCCACCGGTCCGAAAATTTCCGAGCAGGATACATCCATGGACGGGTCGCCGCCATCAATCAGGGTCGGGGCATAGAAGGATCCGCCCAGTTCCTCGGTCAGCGGCTTGCCGCCGGTGACGATGCGGGCCCCCGCCTCGCGGGCCTGTTGCACCAGCTTGTCGACGCGGGCGACGGCGGTCATGTGGATCAACGGGCCGACCGTGGTCTCGCTGTCGAAGCCGTCGCCAGCCTTCAGCCGGGACACGCGCGCTTCCAGCGCCGCGACGAGTTTGTCGGCAATGGCCGGCTGGGCGATGATGCGGTTGGCCGAGACGCAGGTCTGGCCGGAGACGCGGAATTTCGAGGCAATGACACCGTCGGCCGCCTTCTCGATATCGGCGTCATCCATCACGATGAAGGGCGCATTGCCACCCAGTTCCAGCGCGACGCGTTTCACCGTCGACGCGGCCTGGCTCATCAACAATTTCCCGACCGCGGTCGAGCCGGTGAAACCGACCATACGAACATCGCTGGAACCGGTCAGCACGCCGCCGATCGCCGGCGCGTCGCCGCAAACAACGTTGAAGACGCCATCGGGAATGCCGGCGCGCTTGGCCAGCTCGGCCAGGGCCAGGGCCGAGAGCGGGGTTTCCGGTGCCGGCTTGATCACCATGGTGCAGCCCGCCGCCAGGGCCGGCGCACATTTACGGGTGATCATGGCGACCGGGAAATTCCACGGCGTAATACAGCCGACCACGCCGATCGGCTGGCGGATGGTCCAACCGCGCGAGCCCGGGAAAGGCGTCGACAGGGTTTCGCCATGGACGCGCTTGGCTTCCTCGGCCGACCATTCGACGAATGAAGCACCATAGACGACTTCGCCCTGCGCTTCCTTGTTCACCTTGCCCATTTCCAGGGTGATCAGGGTCGCCAGGTCCTGGGCGTTTTCCAGGATCAGCTTGTGCCATTTCATCAACAGGGCAGCGCGCTGGAAGGGTGAGACCTTCTTCCAGGTCTCGAAGGCCCGCGTCGCGGCCGCAACCGCGTTGCGCGCGCCAGCCTCGCCGACATCACCGACCGTCGCGATGACCTCGTTATTGGCCGGGTTGAGCACATCGACACCACCCTCACCGCTGACCCACTGGCCATCAATGAAGCTGTCGGTGCGATACAGGCTCTTGTCGCTCAAACGATCCGTCACACTCATGTCTGGCTGTCCTTTCTGGCCTTGCGGGCTTGCTTGGCGGTGTGGAAGCGGGCCGCCCAGCCCGGCTTGTGGGTTTGCGGCGTGCGGGCGAGCGCAAGCGCATCAGCGGGCACATCCTCGGTCACAATGGTTCCGGTCGCCGTGAAGGCGCCCGCCCCGACCGTGACCGGCGCGACGAGACAGGTGTTCGACCCGATGAAGGCATTGTCGCCGATCACCGTGCGATGCTTGTCATATCCGTCGTAATTGCAGGTGATGGTGCCGGCTCCGATATTCGCGTTCGCGCCGATCGACGCATCGCCGATATAGGTAAGGTGGGAGACTTTTGCGCCCTCTGCGAGCTGCGATTTCTTGATCTCGACGAAATTGCCGACTTTCGAGCCCTCGCCGAGCTCGGCGCCGGGGCGCAGGCGGGCGAAGGGTCCGGCATGGGCGCCGCGCTTGAGATGCGCGCCTTCGACATGGGAATGGGCGTGGATGACCACGTCCTCCTCGACCACCACGCCGGGGCCGAACACGACATTGGGTTCGATCACCACATCGCGTTCAATCTTTGTGTCATGGGCGAAGAAAACCGTCTCCGGCGCGATCAGGGTCACGCCGTCGGCCATCATCTGGGCGCGCATGCGCGCCTGGAAGGCTGCTTCCGCTTCAGCCAGGTCGGCGCGGGAATTCACGCCCAGCACTTCGTCGGCATCGGCGACCACCACCGCGGCGCGCAGATTGCGCTTGCGGGCCAGGCCGACAACATCGGTGAGATAGTACTCCCCATTGGCATTGTCATTGGTGACCTCGGCCAACAGGTCGAACAGGAGTTCCGCCGGCGCCGCCAGAACGCCGGAATTGACCAGGCCGACCGCGCGTTCGGCCTCATTGGCGTCCTTGTATTCGACGATCCGGTCGAGATCGCCATCGGCATTGGTGATCAGCCGGCCATAGGCCGCCGGGTCCTCCGGCTCGAAGCCCAGGACGGCAACCGATGCGCCGCCCTCGAGTGCCTCAAAGACCCGCGCCACGGTCGCGGCGGTGATCAGGGGCGTGTCGGCGTAGAGGACAATGGCATCGCCGGCCAGATCGGTCAGGGCGGCGCGCGCGGCTTGCACGGCATGGCCGGTGCCCTTGGGCGGATCCTGCAGTGCGGTGCGCGTCCCCAGCGCTTCGGCGGCATCCCGTACGGCCGGCGAATGAGCCCCCCAGACCGTGACGATATCGCAGGCGCCGCAATCGGCGGCCAAGGCGACGGCCCAGTCCAGCATCGGGCGGCCACCCACCTTGTGCAGGACCTTGACCGTTTTCGACTTCATCCGCGTGCCTTGGCCGGCGGCGAGGATGATGGCGGCGCGGGATCGGGACATTGCGGCTTCCTTGTCCTGTGGAATCGACGGTTTCGACCTGTCGAGCGCTATAGCCTATCGCTCCGGCGCGCGTAACCTAGCTTCTCCTGCTTTGCTCGCTCAAAGGCCTGAAATCATGCTCGACTCCCGTGACGCCGCCCTGTTTGCCGACGCTGCGATCGCCTTTGACCTGGACGGCACCCTGGTCGACACCGCGCCCGACCTGCTGCGCGCCCTCAATGCGGTCATCCGTCCGCTGGGCCTGCAGGCCGTGGCCCTGGACGAAGTCCGCGCCATGGTGGGACGTGGCGCGCGCGCGCTGCTGGAGCGCGCCCATGCGCGTCAGGGCCGGGTGCTGGAGGATGCAGATGCCGCAACCGCCCGGTTGATCGAGATCTACGGCCAGGACGTGGCCGCCCACAGCAAGGTCTTCGACGGGGTTGAGGAAACGCTGGCCTGGTTGAAGACGCAAGGCAGCCGCCTGTCGGTCTGCACCAACAAACCTTCAGCCCTGTCGGACATGCTGATCGGGGAGATGGGTCTGAGCGGCTATTTCGACCGCATCATCGGACCGGAACGGACAAGCGCCAAGAAACCGGCGGCGGACCATGTCCTGGACGCGCTGGGCGCCGGATACAGCCGCGCGGCACTCATAGGTGACAGCGAGCCGGATGTCGCGGCAGCGCAGGCAGCCGGCCTGCCCAGCGTGGTCATGAGTTATGGCTACAGTGAAAGACCGGCCGACTCCTTGGGAGCCGGCCGGGTCATTCATGTCTTCAGCGATGTACCGCTGGCGCTCGCCGATCTGTGGCGAACCACGACCTGATCAGGCCGTGCGGCGCTCGCGACCGGCATCATTGGCAGCGCGGGTCGGCATGCCGTTGACGAGGTTGGAGCGCACATCCGTGCGGGCAGAGCGCATGGCAGGCATGAAGCCGGCTTCCACGAGATCCACGGAAACATCATAGCCGCGCTCGGCCCAATAGGCTTCAATACGCGCTTTGAGACGACGCGCACCTTCAGGCGTGCACAGATCATTACTCATGAACAAAACCTCCTACTCGACCGAAGCTTCCCTCGGCCGGGAATTGCGTCCAATCTGGTGATTGACGGGACGGGCCGTTGCGGCCGCGTTCCAGCTTGGGGGAGGCTGATATAGGCAGGACGGCCATATGACGAGAGCATGACGGTGTGGCAAGTTGTCGCACATGAGGCGAGACACATCTGCACTTCAACTTCCTCGCGTAGTTGACCGGTTAGAAGTGCCTGCTTATACGGTCGCTTTCCGGAAACACCGGGCGATTAGCTCAGCGGGAGAGCACCTCGTTCACACCGAGGGGGTCACTGGTTCAATCCCAGTATCGCCCACCATTTCCTACCTTCCCTACCGTCACGATCTCCGGAATCGCGCTTGTGATCGCCACTGCGGCAGTGCGATTCTGTCCATTCCCGCCGCTGCGGAGGGGGGTGCGCCGCCTTGGCACTGCCCCAGTCTGCACGGATTTCTTGCGAAGCATTCTCATTGATGAGAAGACTGTCGGCAACCAAGCAGAATGGGTGTGATATGAAATCCGTGAAATTCCTCGCATTGGCGGCGAGCGCCGCGCTGGCAGCCTGTTCCCAACCGGCCACTGAAGACGGCGACACGGCCCGTGTCGTCAATGTCTACAGCGCGCGCCATTATTCCAGCGACGCCGCGATCTATGCCGCATTCACCGAACAGACCGGCATCGAGGTCAATCTGGTCGCCGCCAGTGGCGATCAACTGATTGAACGGGTTCGTGCCGATGGCGAGCGCAGCCCGGCCGATGTCATCATCACCGTCGACGCTGCCCGCCTGCACCGGGCCGAACAGGCCGGCCTGTTCGCCGCCTCCGACTTCTCTGATCTGGACATCGACATCCCGGCCAACCTGATCGATCCGGAAGGTTATTGGGTCAGCTTTGCCAAGCGCTCCCGCGTGATCGCCTACTCGAACGACCGCGTTCAGCCCGGCGAGATCGCGACCTATGAAGACCTCGCCGATCCGCGCTGGGAAGGCCGTATCTGCGTCCGCGAGAGCGGCAATGCCTACAACCAGTCGCTGCTCGCATCCCTCGTTGCCCATCTGGGCGAAGAGGATGCCCAGGCCTGGGCCCAGGGCATTGTCGACAACATGGCCCGCGAGCCGCAGGGCGGTGACCGCACCCAGATCAACGGCATTGCCGCCGGTGAGTGCGACGTCGCCATCCTGAACCATTATTACTATGCGATGATGGTCAATTCCGACGATCCGGCCGCCCAGGCCGCCGCCGCCGCGGTGACCCTGTTCTTCCCGAACCAGGACACGACCGGCGCCCACGTCAATGTTTCCGGCGCCGGCATTGCGGTCAACGCGCCGCATCCTGAGGAAGCCCGGACGCTGATCGAATTCTTCTTCAGCGATGACGCCCAGCGCGCCTTTGCCGAGATGACGAATGAAATCCCGGTACGCACGGATGTCAGCTGGGACAATCCGACACTGGCCGCCATGCTGCCCTTCAACGAAGACACGCTGAACGTCTCGGAACTGGGCGACAATAACGAGACCGCCCAACGCATTTTCGACCGGATCGGCTGGCAATAAGCATGCCGGCACCGGCGCATTTCCTGCGCAGTCATGTCCGCCTGCCAGGCCGCACAGTCGGCCTGGCAGTGCTGGCGGCTGCTATCTGCGCCGCCCCGGTGCTGGCGGTCGCCTGGATCGCACTGAGCGGTGAGACCGGGGATTATCTCCAACACCTCGCCGGCACCCGCCTGCCGATCTATCTGGCCACCTCCGCCATTGTCGCCCTGATCGCGGCCGGCGGAGCCGGGCTGATCGGGACGGGGCTGGGCTGGCTGATCGCCCGCACCGAATTTGTCGGCCGCAGAACGCTGGCCTGGGTGTTGATCCTGCCGCTCGCCGTGCCCGCCTATGTCGCCGCCTATGCCTGGCTCGACCTCAGCCATGCCGGTGGCCCGCTGCAGGCGATGACGGGTGGTCTCTTCCCGACCATTCGTGGCAGCTGGGGCGCCGGGCTGATGTTTGCCCTCGTGCTCTACCCCTATGTCTTCCTGTTGGCGCGCGACACCTTCGCCGGCCAGTCCGCCGACGCCTATCACGCCGCCCGCACGCTCGGGGCCGGGCCGCTGACCGCCTTCTGGCGCACCTCCCTGCCGATGGCGCGGCCGGCCATTGCCGCCGGCCTGGCCCTGGTGGTGATGGAAAGCCTGGCTGACTATGGCACCGTTTCGCATCTCGGCGCCCCGACGCTGTCGATCGGGCTGATCCGGGCCTGGAGCGGCGCCGGCTCGCTGGTCGACGCCGCCCGCCTGTCGCTGGTCCTCGTGGTCATCGCGATTTTCGTGTTCGGGCTGGAACGCGCCCAGCGCCGCCGCGCCCGCAGCGTCAATGCGGCCGGCCGCCACAAGCCGGCACCGCGCCTGCAACTGGGTGCCGGTCACGGCCTGCTGGCGCTGCTCGCCTGCCTGACCCCGCTGGTGCTGGGCATGGTCGTCCCGCTCGGCCGTCTCGCCTGGCTGGCCCTGCACACCGATACGGCGCCCGGCCTCGCCGCCGCCAGCCTGCACTCGCTCACACTGGCCTTGATCACCGCCGTGATCGCCGCCGCGCTCGGACTGGCCACCGCCTACGCCCTGCGCAGCCGCACCGCCATCGCCACACTGGCCGCGCGCGCCGCCGGCCTCGGCTATGCCGTGCCCGGTGCCGTCGCAGCCGTCGGCGTGATCGCGCTCCTGTCGGGTACACAAGCCCTGCTCGACCCGGCCTGGCGCGCCCTGACCGGCGAGGTCTTCCCGATCCTGCTGACCGCCACCGGCGGCGCGCTGGTCTTTGCCTATCTTTCGCGCTTTGCCGCCGCCGCCATCAGCCCGGCCGAAACCGCCCTCGCCCGTGTCACACCGTCACTGGACGGCGCGGCACGGACTCTGGGCGCCAGTCGCGGCCGCCGGGTCGGCAGCGTACACTGGCCGCTGATCGCCGCCGGGGTCACATCCGCCGGCCTGCTGGTCTTCGTCGAAGTGCTCAAGGAATTGCCGGCGACCATGATCCTGCGCCCGTTCAACTACGACACACTGGCCATCATCGCCCATAATTTCGCCAGTGATGAACGTCTGGGTGAGGCGGCCCTGCCCTCGCTCCTCATTCCGCTGGTCGCCCTGCTTCCCATGATCTTCGTGGCCCGCTACCTATCCCGACAGGCGCGGTAGGGTGCCGCCCGAGGGAAACTGCATGACGGACGCCCCGACAGTTTTGAGCATTCGCGGCGCAGAACGCCGCTACCGGGCCGACCACGCCGCTTTGGCTGGCGCCGACCTCGACCTGCATGCCGGACGCATCACGGCGCTGCTGGGTCCCTCAGGCAGCGGCAAATCCACCCTTCTGCGCGCCATCGCCGGACTGGAACGCCTGGAGGCGGGTTCGATCTGCCTCGGCGACACGATCTGGAATGACGCGGCCACCCATGTCGCCCCGGAAGCGCGCCGGGTCGGGATGGTGTTCCAGGACTATGCCCTTTTCCCGCACATGACGGCGCTGGCCAATGTCGCCTTCGGCCTGATAGGATCGGACAAGACGGCGCGAGCCCTGGCCCAACTGGAGGCCGCCGAACTCGGCCACAAGGCCAAGGCCTATCCGCACGAGCTTTCCGGCGGCGAACAGCAACGTGTTGCCCTGGCCCGCGCCCTCGCGCCGCAACCGGCTGTCGTACTGCTGGACGAACCCTTCTCCGGCCTCGACCGGCGCCTGCGCGGCGAGTTGCGCGAACGCACGGTCGACACGCTGCGTGTCGCCGGCACCACCGCCCTCATCGTCACCCATGACGCTGAAGAGGCGATGGCCGTCGCCGACGAGCTGGCATTGATGGATGGCGGCCGCATCATCCAGACCGGCCCGCCCGACGAGGTCTGGATGAGTCCGGTCAGCGCTACGGCCGCCAAGCTGCTGGGTGATGTCGAGATTATCGAGGCACGCGTCACAGCCGGTCAGGCCGAAACACCCTTCGGACCCGTCGATGCCAACGGGTTCGACGAAGGCCAGCCGGTCGCTGTGCTGATCCGCCCGCGCGCCTTCGCGCTGAGCCTTGATCCCGATGGCCCCTGCACCATTACCCGCCGCCGCTCTGCCGGGCCGCACCTGACGCATCGCTTTGCCAGCGAAGCCGGAGAGTGGACGGCACAAACGCCGGCCCCGTCGCCGATCCGCGAAGGCGATCGGGTGAATGTCGAGTTGGATCCGGCTTATGTGCGGGTTGTGGCGACGAGCGCGTAGGCGCAGACCTGTCCATACATCCCTTGCCGAGAGAACCGGATGCGGCCCGCTGGCTGACAAGGGATGTATGGATGATACCGCGCTAAGCGCGACTTAGCACCACATAGGTCCCCAACTTGCGCCCGGCCTTCGCCGAGCATCCATCAGGGACGACAAAGGGGCTCTATACCCCCCCACACAGCAAAACGCCCCCACCATCCGGCAGGGGCGTTTCAGCGCAAGCGTCTTTCAGTGTGACTTAAGCGGCTTTGCCCAGCTTGGCGGCGCGCTTTTCCTCGATGCGCTGACGGGCAATTTCGTCAGCGATGAGGTTGGAGGGGCGGCCTTCGCGGTCCGACTGGTCGAGGATTTCGCCGAGGGTCTTTTCCAGACCGATCAGCTTGCCCTTGACCCATTCCGGATTGAAGTCGCCGGCAATTTCGCCCATCACATTGATGATGCCACCGGCATTGAGGACATAGTCCGGCGCGTAGATCATGCCGCGTTTGAGCAGTTCGGCGCCCATTTCACGGGTTGCGAGCTGATTGTTGGCAGCGCCGGCGATGATCTTCGCCTTGATGCGGTCAATCGTGTCCGGATTGATGATCGCGCCCAGCGCACACGGGGCAAAAACGTCGACATTCTGGTCGTAGATCTCGTCGAGACCGACAATCGTGGCGCCGTATTCCGCCTTCAGGCGCTCGAGGCCGTCCTGGTTGATATCGGTGATGAAGAGCTCGGCACCCGCCTTGGCGAGATGACCGGCGAGATAGGTCGCGACATGGCCCGAGGCGCCCTGGATGGCGACCTTGACGCCGGAGAGGTCGGACTTGCCCAGTCCGCGCTCGATGCAGACCTTCATGCCACGGAACACGCCCTCGGCGGTCACCGGCGACGGGTCACCCGAGGCGGCCTTGCCTTCCGGCAGGCCAACCACATGCGCCGTCGAGGCGCGAACCGCCATCATGTCGTCAGGACTTACGCCGACATCCTCGGCCGTGATGTACTGGCCATTGAGACTTTCAACAGCGCGGCCAAAGGCTTCAAACAGGGCGCGGCGGTCAAACGAGCCTTCCGGCTTCATGATCACGGATTTGCCACCTCCGATCGGCAGATCGGCCATGATATTCTTGTAGCTCATGCCCTGGGACAGGCGCAGCACGTCCTGGAGGGCGGCGTCGGAGCTGGGATAGGACCACATGCGGCAACCGCCGCAGGCCGGACCGCTGACCGTGGAATGGACACCGATCACGGCTTTCAGCCCGGTCACTTCGTCGGTCGCGAAGAGAATTTTCTCGTGATTGTCGAAAGACGGATGCTCGAGAACGCTCATAAGCAGCAAACCCTTTTATTCAGCTGTAGCGACCACCTGTGACGGGGTCACGATTTCGGGCGCCGGAATACCCTTTCAGACGACAACACACAAGCGCTCGAAAACACCCCGAAACGTGGTCACGGTAACAAATCTTTTATGCGGCATCGCAGCATCGGGAGAATTATTTCCCCAAACCAGGGGTTTTTGCGCAACCAGGCACTATTTCGCCACGACGGGTGCGGGAGCGGCAGAAAATCGGGCGCATAGCGGTCCGCATGGCGCACGGTTTCGGTGAGTGTCTTGTGCGCCTGCGAACCCAGCCAGAAGCGCTGCGCGTACTGCCCCACAAGCAGCGTCAGCCCGATATTGGGGAGTTGCTCGCGCACCCGCTTTTGCCACAGCGGCGCGCATTCGCGGCGCGGCGGCAGGTCCCCCCCCTTGGCGTCAAGACCGGGGAAGCAAAAGCCCATAGGAACGATGGCGAGTTTTGTGGGGTCGTAGAAGGTCGCCTCGTCCATCTGCAGCCAGTCACGAAGACGGTCGCCGGACGGGTCGGTGAAGGGTTTTCCGGACGCATGCACGCGCGTGCCCGGCGCTTGCCCGACCAGCATGATGCGGGCGTCCGGATGGGCCTGGATGACCGGACGTGGTTCGTGCGGCATCTCTCCCGCACAGACCCGGCAGGCGCGGATATCCGCCAGCAGCGTGTCGAGATCAGGCGCGGCCAATCCGCCAGACACCCTTGAAAGTCTCCGGATCCTCGACCGGCTTGCCCTTGCGCAGGATCGTCACCTTGCCAGCCTTGGCCAGACGAATGGCGGCCTGGCGGACATGGCCGAATTTGCGATTGAAACGCTCCGGATCGACTGCCTTGGCGACATCGGCGGGCGAGACCGAGCGGTTTTCCGGCGCGGCAGCGACCAGCGCCAGGATGATATCCTCGATCGGATCGGGGCCGGTGGGCTCGGTGTCAGGCGTATCGGTCATCGGGCTTGGGCCTCAGCTGGTCTTGGGCGGCAGGGAATAGGTCGCACTGGCATGGGCGATCAAGTCGTCTGTACCGTCCGCCATGATATCACATTCGGTCACCGCCAGTCGCGAACCCAGTTTGAGCAGGCGACACTCGCCTGTGACCGGGCCGGGCGGTGCCTTGCGCAGGAAATTGATGTTGAGATTGGTCGTCACCGCCAGCGCCTGCTTGCCGACATGGCCGAGAATGACAGCGTAGGCAGCGAAATCGGCGAGGGTGAAGAGGGTCGGCCCCGACACGGTTCCGCCCGGCCGCAAATGCTCGGCCCGGGCCTCGGCCGACACCCGCGCCCGTCCCGGCTCGATGGCATCAATGCCGAACCGGATCCCGCCCTGATTCCATTGCGGGAAGACCGCGTCGAGATAGGCGGTGACCGCCGCTGCATCCAATTCAACCTTGTAAGTCACCGCAACGCTCCGGCCCTGACCTCCGACCTGCATCGCAGGCAAGACAGGGCCGGTCCCTTATTGTCTCATGTCGACGAAACACTTGCCTTCGCGGGCCGCTGCGGCAAGCCGCAATGCCAGCCCGCCTCCGACCCACCCAACCGGGACACCGCCATGCGCCGCGACCATCGCCCTTATTGGATGCACCAGGCCTGGGAGCAGTTCGAGAACGCCTGGGCACGCCATTTCGTGTGGCCGCACTTTGCTGAAATCGGCAGGGAACCCAAGATCGTCCAGCCCTGGGCGCTGGAAGTCTTCGGCCCCAATATCACCGTCGGCGATTATCTCCACGTCATCGCCAACAAGGCCGACCAGGTCCGCCTCACGGTCTGGTCGCCGCAGACCCAGGCCGGACGGATCAGCCTGGGCGATCATGTCTTCCTGGCACCGGGTACGCGTATTCTGGCGGCCGGCGAGATCGAGATCGGCGATGCCTGCCTGATCGCCAACAAGGTCACCATCACCGATTGCGACTGGCATTCCATCCATGACCGCGTCGACCCGCAGCCGGAGTTCAGACCGGTGAAGCTGGGCAAGAATGTCTGGATCGGCGATGGCGCCTTTGTCGGCAAGGGCGTCACCATTGGCGATCATTCCGTCGTCGGTGCCCGCTCGGTGGTGACCAAGGACGTCGAACCCTGGACCATCGTCGCCGGCAATCCGGCAAAGGTGATCAAACGCATCGACCCCGACGCCCCGATGAAAACCCGCTCCGACCTGTTCGCCGACGCGGAAGGCCTCGACCGCTTCATGGACACGGCCTACCGGCAGTCCCTGGCGAGAAATTCGACGGTGGGCTGGTTGCGCAGCCGGCTTTGGCCGGCGCGGGGGGATTAGATCAGCTAGGAAGCATCCACTGACCCCACCTGGCTCTGGGACAGAGCCGCGCAGATTTCTCCGAATGAAACCAACATCTCCTCCGCATCTGGCCACTCGTGTGCCAGACCATTGTCCAGACGGGTGAGAACCCCTTCGGTGGACAGCACATAGGGGGCGTCCAAGGCCGTCATGCTCCGCTCCGCGTGCGCCTCGTCTGAGTTCATAGGCAAGGCGTCAAAACGCATCAGCCAGCTTTGACGACCGCTTGGCGTGGTGGCGGACAGGCTGACCTCAAAAACTGCGTCACCATCGTCATCATACCGGCTCAGGTGAAGCTCCACCTCGCCGACGTCAACGTTTTCTGTTGCTTCCACCTGACGCTGCAGCGCCAAGCGGCCGGCACGGCCGAATGGAAGCTCCATTTGCCCGCGCAAATTCGCGGGAACAGATGTCCGCATGGAAAACCGACCCGGCGACTGCGGATCAATGACCGGGCCATCGCAGACGATCACTGTCCGCGCCCAATCAAGCGTCATCATGTCTTGTTCGACGTCGGGAGAGCTCGCGCACGCGGCAAGGCCGGCGGCGATCAAGGTCGGTGCCACAAGATTTCGCACGGCGCAGCCCTTTCCACCAGATCAGGGAATGAATGCAAGCTTGTTGCAAACCGCAGCAATAGACAACCCATAATTGAGTTTTGATGTCCCTCGCGCCCCTCACCGACCGGCCGCCTCTGGCGACCACACTGCAGTTGGCCGGCAAGCGCTACCCGCTCGATTTCGCCGGCCGACGCGGGGGGATTGAGCGCGCCTTTCCTCCCCACATCGTGGGGAGGTGGCTTGGCGCGGAGCGACAAGACGGAGAGGTGGCGCCGTGGGCAGCATGCGGCCCCTCCTCGCTATGCTCGGCCCCATCGACCTCGGCTTCGCGATGCGAATCCGAGCCCACTTCCCCACGCTGTGGGGAAGAAAACGGGCGCCAATCCCAACCCATTTTTCCCGGAGGCGCGACGCGCCATCCGGGACCGACGGGAGACTCATCGCTTGCCGGACAGATTGGTTGGTCCCGGCTCTCCGCCCCGCTTTTGCGGGGCTGCGGCCGGGAAAAATGAGTCTGTGTTCGGTGCGGTCTTCGATTGTCATCCCTGATGGACGCCCGGCGAAGGCCGGACATTCGACAGGGACGACAAATGGGTATCCAACTACCCGAACAAGCCCTGCGGCAGCACGCCAATCGCGGCGCCCGTCATCAGCGTTGCCAGCGTGCCGGAGATCAGCGCTTTCGGTGCCAGCTGGAGGATGTCCTCGCGGCGTGAGGGGGCAATCGCCACCAGGCCGCCGGTCAGGATGCCGACGCTGGAGAAATTGGCGAAGCCGCACAGGGCATAGGTCATGATCAGACCGGTGCGCGGCGAGAGCTCATCGCCGATCTGGGCCAGGCGGTCATAGGCATAGACTTCGTTCAGGGCCGTCTTGAGACCCATCAGGGAGCCGGCCTGGGTTGCTTCCGACCACGGCACGCCGGCCAGCCAGACGATGGGCGCGAACAGCCAGCCCAGTATGCGGTCGACCGACAGACCGGCGCCGAACACGTCCGGGAAGAGCCCCAGCATAACGTTGAGCAGGGCGACCAGGGCGGTGAAGACCAGCAGCATGAAGATGATGTTGAAATAGAGCCGCATCCCGTCCGACACGCCGGTTGTCAGCGCATCCATCGAGGAGTGATAGATCTGGGTCGGCACTTTTTCCTTGGCCTCGGCCTCGGGCGTCATGGCTTCGGCCGGCATCATCAGGCGCGACAGCAGAACCGCAGCAGGCACCGAGATCAGCGAGGCGGTGAAGATATGGCCGGCCGCGCCGTCAATGATGCCGGAAAGCTGCGAGACATAGAGCGCCATCACCGAGCCGGCGACGGTGGAAAAGCCGACCGTCATGATCAAAAAGAGGTCGGAGCGGCTCATATCAGGCAGGCGCGGCCGGATGAGGACCGGGCTCTCCGTCATGCCCAGGAAGATGTTGGCGGCGGCGCCGAGACTGGCCGAGCCGGACAGGTTGAGCAGACGCTGGAAGGCATAGGCAAAGGCCCGCACCAGGACTTCAAGAACACGCCAACGCCACAGCAGGGCCGACAGGGCCGAGAGCACGATGACCATGGGCAGGGCCTGGAAGGCAAAGAGGAAGCCGGAGCCGCCGGCCGGATCGGTCACCCACGGGGCTTCGGCGCCAGCGAGATAGCCAAAGACGAATTGCGCCCCCTCATTAGTCACCTCCTGCAGCACGGCGACGACACCGGTCAGCGATTGCAGGAAGGCGCGGAAGGGCGCGACCGTGTAGAGAAGCGTGGCGATGACCAGCTGCAGGCCGATGGCCCCGACGAGCAGGATGACAGGAAAGCGTTTGCGCGGTCCCAGGAGCCAGGCAATGCCTGCAAGAAGAAACAGGCCCGCAAAGCTGCGCCCCTGCAGGAGAAGGTCGTCCATGAAAGTCCCCGGCCGGTCAAAACGGGACCATATTCCGCCCGCCCCTGCGGCGGCAAGCACTTGCCTCAACCGGTCACAGGCGGAATGCTGCAGCGCATGACACAAATGCCCGTCCCGACCCCGATCAAGACGCCCTGTGTTCAGGTCTGCTTCGTTGATCCCAAAGCACAATTATGTGTCGGCTGTTTCCGGACCCTGGAGGAGCTGGGTCGCTGGACGCGTTACAGTGATGACGAGCGCGCGGCGGTGATGGCGGCTTTGCCGCAGCGTGAGGCGGCCTATGCCGCAGCGCGCAAGACTGCACGGGATTGACATGATGCGTCAGCTGATCGTCCGCTTCGCCCTGCCCGCGCTTGTCCTTGCCATCGCGCTGGTCGTCCTGCGTGTGCTCAGCTGGCCCTTGTGGACCGAAGTCGAGCCACTGCTCCGAAGCGTCTTCATGGCGGTCGTCCTGACGCTTTTGGGCCTTGCCCTGCTCGGCTCTGCCCTCGCTGCGGACCGCACCCGTCACCGCAATCTCATTGCCTGGGTGTCAATCAGCGTCGCGGCATGCAGTGTCGCCATTCTCGATCGTGACTATTCGGACTGGCAATACGAGGACCTGTGGGGCGCCGCACCGGTCGACGCCGGCAGTGCCCGTCGCAGCCAGGGCGGCGTGCAGCTGCGCGATGGTGCGATCGTGCTGGAGCGTCAGTTCGACGGGCATTTCTACATCGATACCGAGATCAACGGGACCGAGGTCACCTTTCTGGTCGATACCGGCGCCACGGGTGTCGCCCTCTCGCTGGACGATGCCCGACGTGTCGGCATTCGCACCGATCGGCTCGACTTCACCATCCCGACCTCGACCGCCGCCGGCCGGTCGATGGCCGCCGCCGTCGAGATCCGCTCGCTGGCGCTGCCCGGACGCACGTTCGAGCGGGTATCGGCGCATGTGATGCGTGGTGGCGATCGATCCCTGCTCGGCATGACTGTGCTGGAACGCTTCGATGTCATCGAGATCCGCCGCAACCAGCTGATCCTGCGGTCGGAGTAACCGGTCGCTGTCAGCCCGCCGCCAGCCAGGCCTCGCGCACCAGCATGACGCCGACAATCACCAGGCCAACCGCGAAACAGCGCTTGAGGGTCTTTTCCGGCAGCGAATGCGCCAGCCTGGCGCCGAGCGGGGCAACGAAGAAAGCGGCGCCGGCCAGCAGGGCGAAGCCGGGCAGGTTCACATAGCCGAGCGAATACGGCACCGCGTCCTGGCCCCAGCCATTGACGACGAAGCCGACAGCGCCGGGAAAGCCGATGGCAACGCCAAAACCGGCAGCGGTGGCGACCGCCTTGTGGATCGACTTGCCGCACAGTGTCATCAGGGTGACGCCGAGCACACCGCCGCCAATCCCCATCAGGGCTGACAATACGCCGATTGCGCCGCCCAGTCCCCAACGCAGGGGGCCACCGGGCATGTCGTCGGCCAAGCGCCAATCCGGACGCCCGAAGAAGAATTGCGCTGACAGCAGGACCGCCATGGCCCCGAACAGGCCGGTCAGGAAATTGCCGGGCAGCATGTGCGCAATACGCGAGCCGATCAGTGTGCCGATCACGATCCACGGCCCCCAGGCGCGCAGGACCGCGAAATCAACCGCCCCGCGCTTGGCGTGAGCGGCAACCGAACGGGCCGAGGTGGCAATGATCACCGCCAGCGAGGTGCCGACCGCGACCTGCATGATGCGCGGATCGTCATAGCCGAGGAATTGAAAGGCATAGAACATGGCCGGGACCATGACGACGCCGCCACCAATGCCGAACAGGCCCGCGATCAGTCCGGCAAAGGCGCCCGTCGCCGCCATCGCCAGCACCAGAATCCAGATATCGGTCATTCAGGCCGCCTCATCGCGCGGCGACACGGCCGCTTGCGCTTCCTCGAGAATGTCGAGACCGGCACCCGCGCGCGGCGCCTTTTCCGACAGGATGCGCCGCCACTGGCGCGCGCCCGGCTCGCCGGCGTAAAGGCCGAGCATGTGCCGGGTGATGTCATGCAGGCGGCCGCCATTTTCCAGATGCGCCGCGATATAGGGTCGGTAGGCGTCCAGCGCCTGCGACCGGGTCGCCACCGGGTCGGTCTCGCCAAACAGGGTCGAGTCGATGCGGGCGAGTATCCAGGGCGTGTGATAGGCCGCGCGACCGATCATGGCGCCGTCCAGATCGGCGCTCTCACGGACCGCATGGTCGAGGTCTTCCAACCCGCCATTGAGGATGATTTCCAGCTCCGGACGTTCGGCCTTGAGCCGGCGCACCAGATCATAATCAAGCGGCGGGACGGTGCGGTTTTCCTTCGGACTCAGCCCGTTGAGCCAGGCCTTGCGGGCATGTACGGCAAAGCTCGTCACGCCGCGCGCGGCGCAGGCGTCGACCAGGGTGAAAAGCGCGGCTTGCGGCTCCTGCTTATCGACGCCGATCCGGCATTTCACCGTCACCGGCACAGTGACCGCCTCGCGCATCGCCGCGACGCAATCGGCAACCAGTTCCGGCTCCAGCATCAGACAGGCGCCAAAACGGCCCGACTGGACCCGGTCGGACGGGCAGCCGACATTGAGATTGATCTCGCAATAGCCGAAATCCTGCGCCGTGCGAGCGGCAGCCGCGAGCTCGGCCGGATCCGAGCCGCCCAGCTGGATCGCCACCGGATGTTCGGAGGCGTCAAAGCCGATCAGGCGCGCCGTCTCGCCATGGATGATCGCCTTGTCGACCGCCATCTCGGTATAGAGAAGCGCGTTTCGCGTCAGGACACGGTGAAAGGCCCGGCAATGCCGGTCCGTCCAGTCCATCATTGGCGCCACGGAGAGGCGGCGCGAAAAGGTCGAAGGCGTCTTCATGCGCGCCACATAGCCTGTGCAGGCCTGTCGGGCAACGCGGCACGCCCGCACCGGTCAGCATGGGGGCTGCGCCGGCAATCCTTCAAATCCAATCTGTTCCGTTCACCGGGTTTAAACGTGGACATGATTGTGTGAGGCGGGCGAGGGAGTTTGACGCATGGCCAAGGCAGTCTTTCACAAGCATCAGCGTGTCTACGTCGCACCTGTGGGGACTTGGGCGCTGATCGAACAGGTCAAGCCGCACTGGGTGAAGGATGTCGAGGAGCCGATCCGCATTGCCTATGATTGCGGGCTTGGGCGCGACTTCACCGCCGATGAACTTGCCGCCGAACAGGCCGACCATGTCGAGGCCGGCCACTGGCGCGTCCTGCGCGCCCGCAACAAGTGGCAGAGCATGGAGGAATGTGCCGGGCATCCCTTCCCCGGAACATTCCCCGTCGTGGTCACCGAGGCGATGGATTGGGGCGGCTGGCGGGTGCCCGCGGCGGAATATGACCGTGATCCGCACCGTATCGAAGCCCAGGCCCGCCTCCTCGCCAACAGTCCGCGCCTGCTGGAAATTGCCGAACATCTTGCAGCCCTCGCGGGCGAGGACGGTGAATTGCCACCAGCGCTGGCCGAACTTTCGCACCGTGCAGAGAGCATTTTGAAGGACGTCAACACCAAGCCCGCCAAGCGTGGCGGGGCGGCTCGCCCGCAAGCTGCCTGATTCACCTAAAATTTTAAGGGCGTTCTAACGTTTGTGCACGGAAACTGTCCGACCTGTGCATACAAGTGGAATCTCCATGTCCCTGGTCGAACAACGCAACCGGTTCCTGTCCTTTGCCTTCGCCGCCGCCGACATACTGATTGAAACCGATGGCAAGGGCCGCGTGACCTATGCGGCCGGCGCTGTCGCCGCGCTGGGCGAGCCGCAATTGACCGGTACCGGCGAGGATCTGGCGAAGCGCTTCGACCGGACCTCGCGCCCGATTTTTCAAGCCACCATGCATCGTCTCAAACCCGGCCGCCGCCTCGGCCCGGTCCGGATCGCTGTCGGCGGTCGCGAATGCCGTCTCAGCGGCTGGATGCTGGGCGAAGATGACCGCATCCGCTGGAGCTTGTCCTACGAGGCCATGCACGCGCCCGACGAACTTGACCCGCAGGCCTTTGAACGCTGCGCCGAACGCGCGATCGAGAAAGCCCGCTCGGCCGGCGTCAACATGGCGATGTCAGTGTTGCGCATTGACGCTGGCGACGCGCTCGACCGCCTGATCGGCGATGCCCGCGCCGCCGCCGTCTACCAGTCTGTCGCCGCCTCCTGCACCCTCGCCGTCGGCGATGACGGGGTCGCCCGCCAGGTTGATGAAGAACGCACGGCGTTGATCCATGATCGCAATGTCGATCTGGAAAACCTGCGCACGGAAGTGAAAGCCAGCCTCGCCGATGCCGGCCTGCCAGACGCCGAAGTCGTGATCGAGTCCGTTGCCGATGCCCCCAGCATCGAGCCGGGCATCGCCATCCAGGCCTTCCTCTATGCGATCAATGAAGCCGCGCAGAGTGACAAGGCGCTGGACATCGTCAGCCTGCAGGAAGTCGCCGAAGGGATGATGCGCGAGAACGAACGCCGCATGACCGAGCTGCGCACCACCATCGCCGGACGGGTAATCGAACCACACGCCCAGCCGGTGGTGGAGCTGGAGACCGGCAAGGTCCACCACTATGAACTCCTGCTGCGCCTGCCCGACGGCAAGCCGGTGCAGGACAGTGTCGGCTTTGCCGAAAGCACCGGCCTGATCTACGAGATCGACTTCGCCATGACCGAAATCGCGGCCGCCTTCCTGCGCGAAGATTACGACCGCCCGGCGCTGGCGGTGAACCTGTCCGGCAAGTCTCTGACCAACATGGCCTGGGGCAAACGCTTTCTGGCCCTGCTCTCCGATCTCAAGATCGACCGCTCGCGTCTGAGTTTTGAACTGACCGAGACGGCCACCGTCTCCAATATCAAGGCGGCCAACGCCGTGATCCAGAAAATCCGCGAACGCGGCCACCAGGTCTGCCTCGATGATTTCGGGGCCGGCTCGGCCGGCTTCCACTATCTGCGCGATTTTCCGGCCGATGTGGTCAAGATCGACGGCAGCTATATCAAACAGTTCGAACACTCCAAGCGGGACGCAACCCTGCTCAAGGGCATGATCAATATCTGCCGCAGCCTTGGCGCCGCCACGGTCGCGGAAATGATCGAGACAGAAGCCCAGGCAACCACATTGAAGGGTTTTGGCGTGACCTATGGCCAGGGTTACTATTTCGGTAAGCCTGTGCCGCTAAGCTCGCTCAAGGATCCGAAGAAGAATGCGTCGCGCGCGGCGTGACGCAACCGAGGTAGGCAGACCATGGCCGTGGATTTCAGCCGTGTGCGAGTTCTGATCGTCGACGATAACGGCTATATGCTGACCATTCTGCGCACCATTTTGCACGGGTTCGGCATCAAGCAGATTTTCGAGTCGAAAGACCCCGCCGACGCGTTTGACCTGGTCCGCTCAGATTCCGTCGACATCATCATCACCGACTACCAGATGGAAATTCTCGACGGGCTGGACTTCGTACGCCTCGTGCGGACCGCTGACGACAGCCCTAATCCGCTTGTGCCGATCATCATGCTGAGCGCCTACTCGGAGAAGTCCAAGGTCATGGCGGCGCGGGATGCCGGCGTGACCGAGTTCTGCTGCAAACCGGTCACCGCAAAGGAAATGTTCTCCAAGATCGCCTCGGTGATCAACGAGCCACGGCCCTTCATCCGCAACAAGAATTATTTCGGGCCAGACCGGCGGCGCGCCAATCAAGACGGCGGCGCCTACAAGGGTCAGGAACGGCGCAAGGCGCGCCAGAAAGTGGGCGCCGATATCGAGGCGTCCGATACCAGCCAGGACGCTGATGCCGGTGAGGCATGAGTTCCGTTTGAAAGCCCGCCTTGGCCGGTCGACACGGGCCGCCGACGCACCTTAGTTTGAGACAATGAATCAGATGCGGTTCGATCAGCGCCCGTCCCTGGACAGGGTGGTCAAATCCCCTTCCCGGGGAGCGCAGGCGCGCGACCGCAATCCGAAGCCCGAAAAACCGGCCAGCAAGCGGGCCAGCGGCGCGATGTGGATCATTCTCGCCATGGTGTTGTTCACCCTGGCCTATGGCGGCATCCTGCTGGTCAAGATCCAGCAGGAACGCGAAATCCTGATCACCGAGGCCGAGCGCTCGCAGGCCAATGCGGCCGGCTATCTGGCCGAGCGCGTGACAGCGCGGATTGCCGAAGCCCGCTACGCCCTCGCCTTTGCCGCCGCCGACCTGCGTGACGCCGCACCGGACGCGGTTGAGGGCCTGGCTCGCGCCCGCCTCGCCGCGATCGGCGGGTCCGAACTCGTCGCGGACATTGCCCTGCTACTGCCCGGTGGCCAGGTGATCGCCGACGGCACGCCGGTCGATGGCCTGCGTGACATTGCCGGCGCCGCACTCGATGCGCCCTCGGGCCTGACGTCCGACGTGTCCGGCAATGCGGCCTATCTGGTGCTGGCCGTTCCGGCCCCCTTGAGCGACGGCACGGTCGGCGCTTTCGTGGCCCGGCTGAGCACCGAAACCGCGCTGCCTGACTGGGGCGATGACCGCGTTGTCGCGCTGGCCGATGCCGGCGGCGGCATGCTGGCCATCCGTCCACGCATGCCCAGCGCTCGCGCCGGCACCCAGCTGGCCGAACGCTTCGGCCTGCAACCGGGCTATATCGACGCCCTGGCCGAGGGTGGCGGCGGTGCCACATCCGATGCCCGCTTCGGTGAGGAACGCGTGACCTTCGCCGTGGCCCCGATCACCGGCACGGAATTGCGCGTCTACGCCCTTGGCGCGATGCGCATCAACCAGAACGCCTGGTACCGGACCATCTCCTTTTACGGGCTGATGTTCATCGCCCCGATCTTCGTCGCGCTCGGCCTGTGTGCGCTGGTCTTCATGCAGATGGGTCGTCTGCGCTCGACACGGCAGCAGCTGGAAGACAATGAACAACGCTTCCGCGTCGCCATCGAAGGCGCACGCTGCGGCGTGTGGGACTGGAATCCGGAGGCCGACACGGTCTTCGTCACGGACAGCCTGGCCCGGATCCTGGGACTGGACGCCGCCATCGAATGTAGCGGCCAGCAATTCCTGCAACTCTTTTCCAAGCCGGACCGCGAGCGCCTGCGCGCGGCCATGCGCGGCGCCCCGGCCGGTGCAGAGGTCGACCATGAAGTCCTCGCGGCACGGTCACCGGTCTGGCTGCAGATGCGCGGTCGCATCCTGCCGGGCGGCGAGGCCAATCACACCCGCATCGTCGGCGTCGCCATCGACGTCACCGAGCGCAAGGGCGCCCAGGCCCGCGTCGCCGCCGCCGAGAGCCGGCTCCGCGCGGCACTGGAATCGATGTCGGAAAGCTTTGTCCTCTGGGACAGCCGTCAGCGCCTGGTGCTGTGGAACCGCAAATTCCGTGACCTGTTCGACTTCGCCGAAGGCATGCTCAAGCCCGGTATGAGCTATGAAGCCGTCGAACAGGCTGCCGCCCGGGCCATCAAGACCGTTCATGGCGGCACCGAGGGCAAGGCCGCCTATGAGATCGAGCTGTCGAATGGCCGCTGGCTGCACTATTCCGACCGCCCGACCGCCGATGGCGGCCTGGTCTCGGTGGGTGCCGACATTACCGACCTGAAACACCATGAGGCCGCCCTCACCGAGAACGAAGCCCAGCTGCGCAAGACCGTCGACGACGTCAAACGCTCGCAGGCCCGCATCGCCGACCTCGCCAAGAAGTACGAGGAAGAGAAGATCCGCGCCGAGGAAGCCAACCGGTCAAAGTCCGAATTCCTGGCAAACATGAGTCACGAGCTGCGCACGCCGCTGAACGCGATCAACGGCTTCTCCGAAATTATGATGCAGGAAATGTTCGGTCCGCTCGGGGATGACCGCTATGTCGGCTACATGAAGGACATCCTGTCCTCCGGCCGTCACCTGCTGGAACTGATCAACGACATTCTCGACATGTCGAAGATCGAAGCCGGCAAGATGCAGCTTCAGCCCGAACCGACCGATGCCAGCGAGCTGGTCGAGCAGAGTATTCGCATTGTCCGTGGCCGGGCCGAGGAGAAACGGCTGCAACTGCGTGCCGATGTTTCCGACCTGCCCGAGATCGAAGTCGATCCGCGCGCCTTCAAACAGGTCATGATCAATCTGGTTTCGAACGCTGTGAAGTTCACGCCCGAAGGGGGCCGGGTCACCATACGCGGCTTCCTGTCCGGCCTCGGCGTCGCCTTCCAGGTCTCCGATACCGGCATCGGCATTGCCAAGGACGACCTGCCGCGCCTCGGCCGCCCCTTCGAACAGATCGAGAGCCAGCATTCCAAGAGCTTCCAGGGCTCCGGTCTCGGCCTGGCCCTGTCGAAATCCCTGATCGAACTGCACGGCGGAACGCTGTCGATCGAGTCGACGCTGGGTGAAGGCACGACGGTGTCCATCGTTCTGCCGATCAGCCAGGACCAGCCGATCCCGCGCGACGCCATCCGCAAGGTCACCGGCGGGTCCGATGCCGACATTGACGGCGACGACGTCAGCGCCGAGGCGGATGTCGACACCCACGCACCGCTCGGCCTGTCAGCGGGTCTTCAGAGCGATGACGGCTTTGATGCGGATGATGAGTTCGTCGACAGCGAAACGCCGGCCCGCTTCGCGGCCGGCGAATAATCATCCATCCATTTCGACTGTCGCGGCGTTATTGCCCGGCAGGCGGCCGGGGTTCGTCGCGACGATCACGGCGGGGTCCGCGTCGTCCCCGTGCCTCACGCCCGATCCGGTCACGACCGGCCTGGAGCGCTGCGGCCCGGGTTTCGGCATCAAGTCCGGCGACGACGTCGAGAACAACCGCTTCGATGCGCGCCTCCATCGTCCGCTGGCTTTCGCGCATCCGCGCCATGGCCGCGGCGACCGCATCGGCGTCAAATTCCTCGGCAACCAGCAGGGCATCCAATTCGCGCCGGGCGTCCCGGCCCTCACCGGCGATATCGCGCATCCCGGCAAAGCTGTCGCGCAGGCGGCTCCGCGCCTCATCACGCGCCTCATCGGGTAGCGCTTCGACAAAACCGCGCAGGTCAAACCCGCCGCGGCCGGTCGGACCACCGCGGGGCGGCGTCCCGGGCTCGTATTCCTGCCGCAGCTGCCAACGCGGACCATCGGTGCTTCGATGCACCAGATAGCCCACAAGGGCGCCATTGATCAGGACGGACCCAACCAGGGCAATGATCCAGGGGAGCGCCGGTCTCATGCGTCCTCTCCCAGCCAGTCAACCCAATCCTGCTCGTATCCGGTGAAAGCGTCGGCGTAGATCATGTCGGTATCGGCCCCGGTTCCGGTCAGCGCACCGCTGGCAAAGCCGGCAAAGACACCGACCAGGAGTGCGGCCGCGATCGCCGACGGGGCCATCCAGGCCGGCAGGCCGGTCGGCACCGGCAATTGTGCCAGCAGACGGCGCTCCAGCAGCGGTGCCTCGATCACCGGTTCGACCAACCGGTCGAGCAGCTCATCCAGCACCATTTCATCGCTGGTCGCCTCGACAACGTCCGCGCGGTGGTTCGCCGCGAAGGCTTGTGCCGCGACGCGCTCATCATCAGGCCAGCGGGCCGGATCGGCGCCATAGACCTCGAGAATTCGAAAGAAGCGTTCCTCAGTCATCATTCGTCACCGTAACGGGCGTTACCGCCCTGTGCATAGCTGGCTATCAGATCGGGCGCATCGCCCAGAAGCACGGCCTTGAGCTTGCGCCGGCCACGGGCCAGCAGGGATTCGAGGGCATCGACGCTCACAGACATGATGTCCGCCGCCTCGATATTGCTCATTTCCTGGAAATGAACCAATTCAAGTGCCTGGCGCTGGCGCTCCGGCAATTGCGCCACAGCGGCAGCGACGCGATTGCCGCTTTCCGCCTGTTCCATCCGGGCATCCTGACCGGGCGCACTGTCGGCGCGCTCGGGGACGGCATCCGTCAGTATCTCGCGTCGCTTGCGCAGCCGGTCATAACAAAGGTTCAGCGCGATCCGGCAGACCCAGCTGGAGACCCGGGCCTGACCCGGCTGCCAGCGTCCGGCGGCGTTCCACACGCGCAGGAAAGTTTCCTGCGCCACATCCTCGGCTTCCATCGGATCACCCAGCGTGCGCCGGGCGAGACCGAGGATGCGGGACATGTTGGCCGCCATCAGCTCGCGCGCCGCATCGCGGTCGCCAGCGCCGATACGCGCCATCAGGCGATCCTCCGCCGCCCGCACCCCGGCCGGAGCCGGGGTGACGGGTAGCGACCGTTCGCGGACACGGCCCGACAGGGTTCCGGCAGCAGCCGGTTCGTCAGTCTTCATACCGTGTCCGTCGAACATCAGCGAAACCGCTAGTTCCGCCACCAATGCCGGCGATCCTGTCGCTGTTCCACAGCCGCGTCCAGCTCGTCCGGCGTGATCGAGCCGTTCTCATCGCTGTCGAGTCGGGCAAAGAGCCGGTTCTCGCCACCAAGGAATTCGGCCCGGGAAATCCGGCCATCCTCATCAGTGTCGAAACGGCGGCCGGGGCCTTCACCTTCGCCGCCGCCGCGGCGCGATCCGCGGCGATGCCGGCGACGGTCATTGCCTTCGCCCTCATCGGCCCGCGCCTCGCGCTGCGCCCGCAGACGTTGCCGGACCGGCGACGCATCGGCGCTATCGAGATAGCCATCACCATTGCGATCCATCCAGGCAAACATTTCCGCCTGCAAGGCATCGACCTCGGCCCGGGTGATGGTGTTGTCGCCATTGGCATCGGCCGCGCGCAACATGCTCATCGCACGATGGGCGCCACCGGCACCATGGCCACCACCCTGGCGGTCACCGCCATGGCGTCCGCCCGGACCCTGGGCCTGGGCCACGGCACCGGCCAGCAACAGGCAGGTCGAGCTCATCAATATAATCAGTCTGGAAGTTTTCATGACGTCGTCCTTGTCGTTCAAAGCCTCGCTGTGAGTAGAACGGGACAGCGGCCGATATCCGTCGCGGCGGCGTCACATTTTTCCGACCCGCCGCCCAAACACCTTGCGGACCTCGGCCATGCGCGTCCCGAGGGCCGCCGACAGGGCCTCGATCTTGCGACAGCCGGCCAGTTCAGCGAGACGGGCCGCGAAGCCGCTGCTGGCCTGGGCCGGGTCAAAGCCCGAGCCATGCGCACAGCGGATCATCTGCAACACGCCCAGTTCGAGCTGCAGGGTTTCGGTGAGCAGCTTGACCTCACCGGCCGGCAGGATGCCCGCCTCGCCCAGCGCCGTCAGCGCGTCCGCGGTCGAAGCGCGCAACACATCGGCTTTGCCGGCATGGATGAGTTCCAGGGTCTGGGCAATGAATTCAATGTCCTGCAGACCGCCCGGCCGCGCCTTGAGGTCCCAGTCCGACCGTGGTGGTTTGGCCTCGGCGAGGCGGCGACGCATCGCCAAGGCGTCGTCCCGCACCCCCTTGGCGTCACGCGGCCGGCACAGCGCCCGCTCGAACGACGCCTCAACCGCTCGCGCCAAGGGGCCATCGCCGGCGATGATGCGGGCCCGGGTCAGGGCCATCATCTCCCAGGTCCAGGCCTCGTGCGGGTAGTAACTGTCAAAACGTGCCAGCGAGACGGCCACCGGTCCCGCCTTGCCCGACGGGCGCAATTGCATGTCGACCGTGTAGAGCTCGCCCTCCTCGGTCGGCGCCGACAGGGCGCTGATGATGCGGGTGGCAAACCGGCCGAACCAGGCTGGCGCGGTATCGTCACCGTCATAGATGATCATGATGTCGAGATCGCTGTCGGCGGCGAGTTCGCGGCCGCCCAGCTTGCCCATGCCCAGGATCACCCCCTCGCCCGGCATCGGGCCGTAACGGCGCTCGGTCTCATCCTGGGCGGCCCGCGCCATGGCCGCGAGCGTGGCATCGGCCATGGCCGAATAGGCGACGCCGGCGCTTTGCGCGCTCGCTGTACCCTTGAGGATCTGGGTGCCGATGCGGAAGCGCTCCTCACGCACCCGGCGGCGCGCCGCGTTGAGCGCCGCCTCATAGTCACCGGCCCGCGCCAGGGCTTCGCCCAAACCATCGTGAAAACTGTCCGGGGCGTCCTGGTCGAGCGGGACCGAAAAGCGTTTGTCCAGCATGGCATCAAGCAGGGCCGGACGTCGCGCCAGATCGGCGGCCAGTCGCGGCGCGAGCGTGAGGATGCCGATCAGGTCGGCGGCCAGCCCCGGCTCATTGGACAGGAGTGAGAGCGGCTGCACCCCCATTGGCAGATTTTCGAAGAAGGCGGCAAAGCGCGTCATCGCCGCATCCGGCTCGCCAGTCGCCGCCATGCGGTCGACCAGTTGCGGCGCGATACGCGCAAACAGGGCGCGCGCGCGGCTTGATCGCACCGCCCTCACCCGCCCCGCGGCCCAGCCATTGAGCGTGGCCCAGACCGAGGCGGGTTGGGAAAAACCCAGCGTTTCCAGCGTGGTGATCGTGTCCGGTGTCGGCTCAACCCCGGTCAGGATCAGCGAACCCGCTTCTGAAGCCAGCGCCTCGTCATCCTCGAACTGGTCCGAGAAATGCCCGTGCACCCGCTGCAGGCAGGCCTCGACCGCCGCCTCGAAGGCAGCCCGGTCGACAAATCCCGCCAGGGCGGCAAGGTCGGCACGATCATCGTCATCGAGCGGTACGGTCTGGCTGGGTTCGTCCTGGCGCATCTGCACCCGGTGTTCCCAGCTGCGCAGGTCGCAATAATCGGCCGACAGCGAAGCGACGACTTCCGCATCCACCGCACCGGTTTGGCGCAGCGCCTCAAGCGCTGCCAGGGTCGCCGGCGCCCGCACCCGTTCGTCACGACCTCCGAAGACCAATTGCGGGATCTGGGCGTAAAACTCGATCTCGCGAATGCCGCCACGCCCGAGTTTGAGATCATGCCCGGCCGGGCGGATTTCGGCCCGTCGTCCGACCGTCTGGATCTGCCGCGCCAGGCCCCGGATGTCGTCGATCGCGGCGTAATCCAGCGAGCGACGCCAAATGAAGGGTTGCATGTGCGCAAGAAAGCGCGCTGCGGCGGCGGTGTCGCCGGCGCTGGCCCGGGCCTTGATCCAGGCCGCCCGCTCCCAGGTCTGGCCGAGGCTCTCATAGTAGTTCAGCGCCGCATCGGTCGAGATGATCACCGGGGTCGCACCGGGATCCGGCCGAAGCCGCAGATCAACCCGGAAGACATAGCCGTCTGCCGTGACGTCCTGCAGCGATTTGACCACGGACTGGATCAGGCGCGGCAAACGCCGCCGCGGCTCCTCGCTGTCGGGCAGGGACAAGGCCTCGGCATCATAGACGGCGACCAGATCGATATCTGAGGAATAATTGAGATCACCCGTGCCCATCTTTCCCAGGGCGAGCAGGATCACACCGGGAAGCGGATTCTCCGGATCATCGACCGGATGGGCACGGCCCTGTTCGGCGAGAAAGCGGACATGGGCGTGCAGGGCCGCCTGCAGGGCAGCGTCCGCCAGCCGGGTCATGGCCCCGGTGACGGACCGTACACCCCAGACCCCCGCCAAATCCGCCAGCGCGGTGACCAGGTGGGCGTCGCTCTTGGCCTGGCGCAAGGCGATATCGAGCTCACCGACATCCGGCGCCCCGGCCCCCGCGATGCGAAGATTATCGATGGCCATCCCGATCAAGCGGTCCGGCGTCTCCATCACACAAGCGGCCAGCGTATCCGGTCGCCGCTGTGCCAAACGAGCCAGATAGGGCGCGGCCGCGAAAACCGTGTCGAGAAAGGCCTCGACCGGCGCAACCGCCAGGCGCACAGGTGCCGGAAGCGCCGCAATCACATGCGCAGCGGCACCGGGCGTCCGTCCCGGCAAGGGCGCCAGGCCGGCCGGCAGGGTGGGGCTGGATTGCGTGTCGGCTTCGCTCATGACGGGCAAGTTGGCCCGATCCGCGGTTCGGGTGAAGGGCACGAAGCCGCCAATCGCAAATTTTCCTGATCCTCTGCACCACGAAATAATTTTCCGTAGCACACAGTTCGCCGGTCGCTAGCTTTCCGCCGGCGCCTTGGGGAAGCACAGCGAGGCGCGCAGGCCGGCGCCATGGCCGTCTGCGACAACGCCGGGCCCCTCACCCAGTTCGAACGCGCCATTGTGGACATCGGCAATGGCCTGGACCAGGGACAGGCCCAAGCCGGAACCCGGCTTGGTGCGTGAATTGTCGAGGCGCACGAAACGCTGGGTCACCCGCCCGCGATCGCTGTCGGGAATCCCGGGCCCGGTATCGGTGACCGAGAATTCGATCTTGCCCTCGCCGGTCTCGCGCAGGCGCAGGGTCACCGCGCCGCCGGCCGGCGTATATTTCACCGCATTATCGAGAATGTTGGCGAGCGCTTGTGACAACAGGCCGCGATCACCCAGCAGAGTCAGACCCGTCTGGATCTCGGCCGCAAAGGCCAGGCCCTCATCCTCGCAGACCGGCTCGTAAAGCTCGGCCAGGTCGGAGGCGATATCGGCCGGGTCGAGGCGCTGGATCGAGGCTCGGCTCTCACCGGCTTCCAAGCGCGACAGGGACAGGATGGCGTTGAAAATCCCCAGGAGCTCGTCGGTATCGGCGACGGCCCGCTCGAGCGCCTGCTCGCGCGACTGGCGGTCACCGTCTTCCCGCAAAGCCTCGTCGAGCCGGTTTCGCATGCGCGTCAGCGGCGTGCGCAGGTCATGGGCGATACTGTCACCGGTATGACGCATGCGGTGCATCAAGGCCTCGACCCGGTCGAGCATGTTGTTGAAATTCTCGGACAGCTCGTCGAGTTCGTCGCCGGTGAAATTGCGCGGCGCACGAGGCTGAAGATCGCCCGCCTTGACCCGCCGCGCCACGGTGTTGATGCGGTCGAGGCGGCGCACGAAACGGCGACTGACGAAAATGCCCGCCGCCACGCCCAGCGCCAGAGCCAGCGCCGAAGCCGCCAGGATGGTGTTGAGCATGCGCGAGACGAGACGCGTTTCCTCGTCGACATCAAGACCGACATAGAGCTGATAACCGGACGGCAGGTCGATGATCCGGCCGCGCGCCGTGCGATCATCCTTGCCGTCGGCATCATCGCGGTCACCGGCAGCAGGCCGGCGGTAGGTGAACTGCACGCGACCTTCATCATCCGGCTGTACATCCGGCAGATAGGTCAGGTTTCCTGACAGGCTGCGACCGGACGGATGGACCAGCAGATAGAGATAGTCCGCCCCGCCCCCGACCGTACGCTCGAGGATGTAGCGATTGACCGTACGGATGCCGCCGGCCTGGAAGCTGGCATCGAGCTGTTCGACTTCCTCATTGATCGCCGCGTCGGCACGGCGCAGCACCATGCCGGCCGAGGCCGCATAAACGAAGCCCAGCGTGACAAAACTCGCGAGTGCGAACAGGGCCGCCGACAGAAGGGTCTGCCGGAAGGCCGTTGTTCTCAGGAAGGCAGCCCCACGCGCCTGCATGCCGGATCAGGCCTGCAGGCGGTAGCCGGCTCCGCGCACCGTGTGCAGAAGCGAGCGCGGGAAGGGTTTGTCGATCTTCGAGCGCAGGCGCGAAATATGGACGTCGATGACATTGGTCTGGGGGTCGAAATGATAGTCCCAGACTTTTTCCAGCAGCATGGTGCGGGTCACGACCTGGCCGGAATGCTTCATGAGGAATTCCAGCAGGCGGAATTCACGCGGTTGAAGCAGGATTTCCTCGCCCTCGCGCACCACGGTGCGGGCCAGCAGGTCCATTTCCAGATCGCCGACCACCAGCTTGGTGCGAACCGTGTCCGGATCCCGGCGACGGGCCAGGGCCTCGACGCGGGCCAGCAGTTCGGCGAAGGCGTAGGGCTTGACCAGATAGTCGTCGCCGCCGGCCTTGAGACCTTCGACACGGTCATCGACCTCGCCGAGGGCGGAGAGAATGAGAACCGGGGTGCGATCATCGTCGGCGCGCAGCGCCTCGACCATCGAAAGCCCGTCCATGCGCGGCATCATGCGGTCAACGACGAGCACGTCATATTCCGCTGCACGGGCCATTTCCAGACCCTCTTCGCCGTCGCCGGCATGGTCGGCCACATGGCCGCTTTCGCGAAGCCCCTTGCGGATATAGCTGGCGGCTTCACGGTCATCTTCAACGATCAGAATGCGCACCCCGATCTCCTTTTTTCTCTAGTCGGCATCGCCGAGTTGCAGGGCGACATAGCGTTGACCGCCACGCCCCTGGACCAGCAGCAGGATGGCGCTGCGACCGTCTTCACGTGCCTCATCGGCGATGACACGCAGGGCGTCGGCGCTGTCGACCGGCTCGCCGCCGGCTTCCAGGATGATGTCACCGGTGAGCACACCCTTGCGGGCGGCTTCGCTGCCCGGTTCAACCTCATCGACCACGACACCCGTGACGTTCGGCGCCAGCCCCCGGACCTCACGGTCCTCTTCGGCCAAGGGCGCCATCGACATCCCGAACACGGCTGTGCGCGGCGCCACCTGGTCGACCGAACTCATGCTGGCCAATTCCTGCTCGCCTGGCCGATCACCGAGACGGGCGCGGACCGTATGTTCACGGCCATCGCGAAGGACCAGGAAACGAACCTCCTCGCCAGCCTGGATATTGCCGATGCGGCGGGTCAGATCTCGCGATCCGTCAACCGTTTCGCCATCGACTTCCAGCACCACATCCTCGCGCTCGAAACCGGCCTGGTCGGCAGGGCCGCCCTCAACGATCGAGCTGACGATGGCGCCGGTCGTGCCCTCAAGTCCCAAGGCTTCGGCGATATCGTCGGTGACGTTCTGGATCGACACACCCAGCCAGCCGCGCGCGACGCGGCCATCATCACGCAAGTCAGCGATGATGCGGGCGGCGACGTCGGACGGGATGGCAAAACCGATGCCGACATTGCCGCCGGTCGGCGAGAATATCTGCGAGTTCACACCGATCACATTGCCGTTGAGATCAAAGGTCGGGCCACCGGAATTGCCGCGATTGATCGGGGCATCAACCTGGATGAAGTCGTTATAGGTCGAATTGCCGATCGGCCGGCCAATGGCCGAGATGATGCCGGCGGTTGCGGTGCCGCCGAGGCCGAACGGATTGCCGACCGCGACAACCCAGTCGCCAACGCGATATTGCGGGTCTTCTTCCAAGCGCACAAAGGGGAAATCGACGTCGGAATCGACCTTCAGCAGCGCCAGGTCGGTCTGCGGGTCGGTACCGATGACACGGGCCGGGAATTCTTCACCGTCAGACATGCCGATGGTGATCTCGTCGGCATTGGCCACGACGTGGTTGTTGGTGACCAGATAACCGTCAGCGCTGATGAAAAAGCCGGAACCGAGCGATTGCCGCGGCTGCGGCTGCGGCCGCTGGCCACCGAACTGGCGCTCCAGCCACTCGCGCATTTGCGGCGGCAGATTGTCCATGTCGGGGCCGTCACCGCCGCCGAACTGGGCCATGTCGACCGTCCCGCTCACCTGGACCGTGACCACGGACGGGCTGACGCTTTCAATGAGGTCCGCGAAGGACATCGGCGCCCCGGCCGGAACCGCAGCCGCCAATGGCGGCTGGCCGGCGGACTGGAAGGCGTGGGCCTCGCCCATCGAGCGGTCCAGAAGACTTCCTGCAGCCAGCGCGGAGAGCGCCAGAAGCGAAACACCACCAAGGCGGCGCATGCGATCAACCGAAATCATGGGTATCGACGACCTTTCCATTACTAGTACGGGTTCATTGCGAATACGGCTCGAACATCACGCGGCGGGATTAAACGCGGCGTGTCTCAAACATTACAATAACATTACAACCGGTAATTTACCCGTCATCTTTCAGGCGGGTCCTCACGACGACAGGATTGTGCAGGGTGCGATGGACCGGGCATTTGTCGGCGATCTCCAGGAGGCGGGCCTTCTGCGCTGCGTCCAGCGCGCCTTCCAGAACGATCTCGCGCTCGAAAATATCGACATGCCGTTCCTGGCCATCGGCACAGGCCTCGCAATCCTCGGCATGCCCCTTCTCGTGGGACGTGCCCACCGTCACCCGCTCCAGCGGCAGGTCCTTGCGGTCGGCATACATGCGCAGCGTCATGGCGGTGCAGGTGCCCAGTGCGGCCGCGAGATAACCATAGGGCGACGGGCCGGCATCGAAACCGCCGACCGAAGCCGGCTCGTCAGCGATCATGACATGATCACCATCGACGACATGATTTTCGAACTTGCCGCGCCCGGTCTCGCGGACAATCACCGTACCCGCAGGCCCCGGTGTCGGCGCTGCCGGTGCCGGAGCGAGCACATAGCGCGTCGCCCAACCGGCAATGACGTCGGCGGCATAGAGCGCATCACGCTCGTCGCGCAGCAAATGGTCGGCATCATCAAGGCTGACAAAGCTCTTGGGGTGTTTGGCCGCACCGAAGAGGCGCGAAGCGTTCTCGACGCCCACCTCCTCATCAATCGGCGAATGCAGGATCAGCAGCGGTCGCCGCAGGTCGGCGGCGGCGTCTTCCAGACTGTGGCCGGCAATATCATCAAGGAACTGCTTCTTGATCGTGAACGGGCGGCCGGCCAGCGAAACCTCGGCGACGCCGTCGCGGGCAATGGTCTCGACCTTGTCGGCGAACTGGCGGGTGACATGTTCGGCATCGGCCGGACCGCCGATCGTCGCGACAGCCTTGACCGACGGCAATTGCGCCGCCGCAGCGATTACCGCCGCGCCGCCCAGGGAATGACCGATCAGTAAGTCCGGCGCCGCATGTTCGGATTCCAGATAACGCGCCGCCGCGACCAGGTCCTGGATATTGGAGGAAAAATTGGTGTTGGCGAAATCACCCTCGGACTGACCCAGCCCGGTGAAATCAAAGCGCAGCACCGCAAAGCCGGCGGCCGTCAAACGGCGTGCGATCCGGCTGGCGGCGAGAATGTCCTTTGAGCAGGAAAAGCAATGCGCGAACAGGGCGTGCGCCCGCGGCGGACCGGCCGGCCGTTCAAGCCGCGCCGCCAGCGTCTCGCCCAGCGCGCCGGTAAAGGTCACGCGTTCAGATCGTGCCATGCCGTGTCTCCTTCGACTTTCCCATCAGGTAAGTCATCAGGAGACGAACACAACACACGCGGCGCTGACAATCCCGTCAGCGACTGTCGGGCGCGCCTGCCGTCATGTCTTCGCCCTCACCCTGCCAGACGCCCGCCTCGCGCAGGGCCTCGGCGACTTCCGGCGGCATATAGGTCTCGTCATGCTTGGCCAGGACATTGCGGGCCTGCAGCACGCCTGCCAGGTTGAACTGACCTTCGACGACCACGCCCTGGCCTTCGCGAAACAGGTCCGGCAGCAGACCGTCATAGACGACCTGAACATTTTCGACCCGGTCGGTGATCACGAATTGCACGGCCCCGTCGGCGGTCTCGCCCACAGAGTCCTCAAGCACCAGCCCGCCGACCCGGATCCGCGCCTCGGTGCCGGGATGGGCCGCGGCGATCTCGCTGGGCGAATAAAAATAGACGATGGCATTGCCGACCGCCAGGAAGCCGAGCGCGACCGCGATGCTGAGAACAATGCCGGCAACGGCGATGGTGGCGAGGCGGCGATTGCGGTGACGCATCAGCGCGGCTCCGAGGGCTTGAAAACGAGGGAGAGATTATTGGCCGGCATGGCGATTTGCTGGTCGAGGGCGAGGCCGTGGCCCGCCATCAGCGCGACGACATCGTCCAGCGCCCGCACGCCCCAGGCCGGGTTGCGCGCTTTCAGCGACGCATCGAACTGCCGGTTGGAGGGCGCCGTGGCCTCACCGTCCATGAAGGGGCCATAGAGCATGACACAGCCACCCGGCCTCAGCGCGCGCCCGGCAAGCGCGGCCAGCGCCTCGGCCACACCCCAGGGCGAGATATGGATGACATTCATGCAGACCAGCGCGTCGAACGGGGCAAGGTCGGCGACGGTTTGCGGATCCATCAGATCGATCGCTAGGGGCGGCCGGATCGCACCATCGGCCTCGCTGGCCCATGCCGCCTGGCTGGCCCGGGAGGCCGGGTCCGGGTCGGACGGTTGCCAGCGGATATCGGGACGCGCCCGACAGGCCGCAAGCGCATGCTCTCCCGTCCCCGATCCGATCTCGAGCACTTCGGCGTCCGGCGGCAGGACATCGGCTAGGACGGCGGCGATCGCATCGCGATTGCGCGCAGCGCTTGGCGAATGCAGCCGGTCGTCAGTGGCAGTGCGCTGTTCCAGCGCGATCGGTGATCCGGGTGGTTTGCTCATGCGGTGGGAGTTACGTGTCTGCGCGGCTCGAGGCAAGCTGCCAGGCGCGGCGCGGGACGCTATGCCGCGGCGGCGGCGACGCCACGGCGACGCAGCAAGGAGGCCGCTTCATCACAACCGGCGGCCAGCATCAGGCGCACGGTGATGTCCAGCCCGTCCTGGGCGGTTGTGCGGTTTTGGCCCTCACTGGTGGCGACCAGATCGACCAGCATCTCGCCGGCTTCCTGCATGCGTTTTTCGGCCGCATCCGCGATTCGTTTCTGGGTCGAAGCGATGGCGGCGGCGGTCGCGTGTTCGCGGCATTTGCCGAGGAAGTAGAGCAGGCCTTCGGCCTTGTCGATCGCCGCCTCGGGCGGGATTTGCGCCGGGATCACCCGGCCGCTGCGACCACGGCGTGGTTCCGGCAGGCCGGCGTCAAGCGCGAGGGGGACCTTGGCGAGGATTTTCTCGACATTGGTCGAGGCCTCGGCCCGCAACCCGAAGAGGGACCGGCCCCAGCGGCCATCCTTGCGAATGCCGAATTCGGCGGTCATCCCGGTCGAGAAGGCGACAAAGCGGTCAAAGACGAGATAGCAGGCCTTGGCCTCTTCCAGCGTCTGCGGGGGTTGTTTGAGGCGGGCCGCGAAATAGCCGGTATCACCGAGCACGGCATCACCGACGGCGGCGAGTTCGGTCTTGGACACGACCAGATCATCATCCCGGCGACCGATCCGCTTGACGACACGGAATATCTGCCACGGGCTTTCCAGCCGTCCCATCGTCAACAGCAACACCCACAAGGCCGCCTCGGCATTGCTCTCATGCATGGTCTCGTGCAGCCGCTTGACGGTCAGGGACAGGTCGTCATCAAAATCCTCTATCTTCTCCGGCACTTCCGCCATCGCCCCGGCGATCTCTTCGCAATTATTCAGCAAGACGATGGCATCCGAGAGCATCGCCCGCCCCTCGCCGCCGAAGCGTTTGAGCAGGGCTGTCATGTCCTTGGGAACGCGGTCGGCCTTGTGCACGGCTTCAGCCAGTGCAGCCCCGGCCTGACGCCGGAACTCAAACCAGATCGGATCACTCTCCGGTCGTTTGCACTTCTTGGCAGTCTCGACCATGTCCTTGGCCAGATGTCGCCCCATCCAGCCCCAGATCTTCGACAGGTCTTCGGTGGTGAAGCGAAAGCGCGATGGCGGGATGATGCCGGACTCGCCGACCAACGGCCGCAAGGGCGCCAGCACATAGGCCTTCGCCAGATCACCGGCCGGCTTGCGCATCGCCTCATCCAGCTCGGCAAATATCGTGCTGAGCAGGGCCGAAGCGGGGTCGCTCGGTGCGGCCGCCTTCGTTGTCGCCCGCAACGTCGCCCGCATATGTTCGGGCATGCTGCGCCAGAGCGCTTCGAGTTTGGCTCGCTGGGAAGGCGAGAGTTTTGCCATGGTCTAGGATACACAGTTTTTTGCTGACCCTAGTCTTCAACGACTTAGGTTAATGAGCGTTTAGCGCCCAGTCGCCGGAAGTCCAATACGGGCCGCCAAGCCTCCCAGTTCTGATCTCGACAGGCTGAGTTCTCCATCATAAGCTTTGGCGAGGTCGGATACAATTGCCAGCCCAAGTCCCGAGCCCGGCGCCTGTTCGTCGAGCCGAACACCCCGCTGCAGCGCGGCTTCGCACTCGTCCGGGTCCAGTCCGGGACCATCATCCTCAATGGTGACCGCCAGCTCACGCGGCGCCGTGCGACAGGCCGAAACCCGCACTTCGCCACCCGACCACTTGCAGGCATTATCCATCAGATTACCGATCATTTCCTCAAGGTCCTGGCGTTCGCCCTTGAAGTGGAGATCGTCCTCGACCTCGGTGGTGATGCGGATGCCGCGCGAAGCATTGATCTTTTCCAGCGTCCGCGCCAGGTCACCAACGGTCGGGCCGAGCGGGGTGCGCGCACCGACCGCCTTGGCGTGGGCCGCGGCCCGGGCGCGACGCAGATGGTGCTCCACCTGTTCAGTCATCACGCCCGTCTGGCGCTGGACCATGTCGGCCAGCGCCCCTTCCGAGGTCCGCGCTTCATTGGTCAAGACGGCGATCGGGGTTTTCAGCGCATGCGCCAGATTGCCGACATGGGTGCGCGAACGTTCAACCAGTTCGCGTGAATGGTCGAGCATGGCGTTGAGTTCGTCGGCCAGGGGCTGGAGTTCGGTCGGAAACTCGCCATCGACACGTTCCTGATTGCCCTCACGCACTTCCGCGACGCTGGTGCGCATGCGCAGGACCGGCGCCAGGCCGATCCGGACCTGGAAGAAAACACCGGCCGCAATGGCTGTCGCAAAACCAAGAAACATGATGCCGGACGTGATGGCGAAATTGCGGACATCGCGATCCGCCGCCTCGCGATCCTCGGCTGCCATCATGATCACCATGTCGGCCCGGGCCGGCAATTGCACCGCCTGCGCGGTCAGGCGCAGGGGCTCGCCGCTCGGGCCTTTGGTATCAAAGGAAATGATCTGGCCCGGCGTGGCCAGGGCCGAGGCGAGGAGCGCATCCGGTGGCGCCAGGACTTCGTCCCACAGCGAGCGCGAGACCACGAGTGCCTGATGCCCGCCGCCCTCCATCTCCGGCCCGTCCATGATCTGCCAGTATCGACCGGAGAAAACCCGGTCATAAGCGGGGTCGGACGGTCGCCGGGCGAGCACGATGCCGCCGCCGGGATCGGTCTCGGCAGCCGCAACCAGCGCCTCGACGACGCTGGCCAGCCGGTCGTCCATCGTCCGCAGGACGGAGCGTTGATAGAGGGTCGTCAGCGCCACCGCGCCCAGCAGCAGGAGGACCAGCGCCCAAGCGGCGGCGCCGGCGAACAGTCTGAAAGCCAGGGAGGCGCGGCGTTTCACGAAACCGGGCGCGCCACCGGATCAACCAGCCGATAACCCAGACCGCGCACGGTCTCGATCCGGTCAGTGCCGATCTTCTTGCGCAAACGACCGACAAAAACCTCGATCGTATTACTGTCGCGATCAAAATCCTGATCATAGATGTGCTCGACCAGCTCGGTGCGCGAAATCACGCGGTCCTGGTGGTGGGCGAGATAGGACAGCATGCGGAATTCATGCGAGGTCACCTTCACCGGCGCGCCATCGATGAAAACGCGGGCGCCACGGGTGTCGATGGACAGGCCGCCGCACTCGATTGTCGCGGTAGTGTGACCGGCGGCGCGGCGGGTCAGCGCGCGCATGCGGGCCAGCAATTCCTCGGTATGGAAAGGCTTGGTGAGATAGTCATCGGCACCGGCGTCAAAGCCTGCGACCTTTTCCGACCAGCGGTCGCGCGCGGTCAGGATCAGGACCGGGAAGTCCCGGCCTTCCTGGCGCCAGCGCTCCAGCACGGTGACACCATCCATCTTGGGCAGGCCAAGATCCAGCACGACCACGTCATAGGGTTCGGTATCCCCCATGAAATGCCCGTCTTCGCCATCGAGGGCGGAGTCCACGGCATAGCCGGCATCTTCCAGCGCCCGGCCGAGCTGGCGGTTCAGGTCCGGATCGTCTTCAACAACAAGCGCGCGCATGCACTCCCCCTATCGTTCAAAGAGTATCTGCCCGGTGCGGGCATCGGCAACCACATCAACGCGGCGACCATCCTGGGTGAGAATCTTGATCACATAGCGCGGTGACGCACCGCCCTCGAGTTCGGCATCCAGCACATCGGCGCCAGGATAGCGACGACGCACTTCCGCGATCACACGCAGCGCCGGCACCACATCACCCTGACGGCGCGCATTGCGGGCCTCCGGAGCAGAATAGCGATCCTGCAGGCTGGCATAGCCAGCCGGCTGCGCCACCGACAACGCGGCGGACGACAGCGTCGCCGATGCCACCGAATCGTCGGCTTGGGCGGGGGCCGCGATGACGCTCAGGGCGCCGGCAAGGATGATCAAATGTCTCAACATGACACTCACACTGACGGGATCCCCCTGAACCCGTGCTGAACAACTTACTACCAAAACATCACCGTCACGAGCGCAAGCCCTTGCGCGGATCATAACCGTCCGGCGGCGACCATGTCTCGAGAAAGGCCTTGAGCGCCTCATCGCTGGGTGGCAGGGCCACCATCAAACGGATCAACTGGTCGCCCCGCTTGCCCTTGGCGCCCGCAAATCCCTTGCCACGCAGCCGCAACAGTGTGCCCGTGGACGACCCCGGCGGCACCCGGACATCGACCGGCCCGTCAATCGTCGGCGCCCGCACCTTGGCCCCCAGCGCCGCTTCCTTGACGCTGATCGGCAGTTCGAGGCGAACATCATCGCCGGCGCGGGAGAAATATTTGTGCTCGGCAACCCGGATCTCGATCAAAGCGTCACCGGGCTGGCCACCGCTTGCGGACGGCTCGCCCTGGCCGCGCAAACGCAGCACCTGTCCGTCCGAAGCACCGGACGGCACGGCGACATCCAGTGTCCGGCCGCCGGCCAGGGAGACACGATGCTTGCCGCCATGGGCCGCTTCCATGAAATCGACGGTTAGGCTCTGGCGCATGTCGGCCCCCTTGCGCGGCGCCTGTTGCTGGCGACGGGCGCCGCCCTGGGCCCCGAAATCGGTGAAGATATCCGAAAAGATGTCCTCGAACCCGCCGCGCCCGGCCTGACGTGACTGCCGGAAATTGAACGGTTTGCCACCGGCCGCACCGCCCATGCCGGGATGGAAACCGGCCCGCGCGGCCGCGTCATACTCAGCCCGCTTGTCCGGATCGGACAACAGCTTGAAAGCTTGCGAGACGTGTTTGAAACGTTCCTCAGCGGCGGCATTGCCGGGATTGGAATCAGGATGGAGTTCCTTGGCCAGCTTGCGATAGGCCTTGCGGATCTCGTCGGCCGTCGCCGTTTTGGAAACGCCAAGCGTCTTGTAGGGATCGTCCATGCCCGTCATGCCTGTCCGTCAATCCTTCCGGCTGTGAAGGTCAGGCATCATGTAAGCGGCTTTGCCGACGATATCAAAGCGGGCCTCACAGGTCGGCCTCAGCGGTCGCGACCGCCCCGGCGCCAAGCCGCGCCGACACCTGCGCCACCCGTACCGTCAAATGCGTCGGCAAGGCGCCGAAATACGCTGCCAGCGCAGCATTCGTGAGCGTCAACCGGGTCTCACCGATATCGTCCAGGCGGACCGTCTCGCCGTCCGCCTCGAGTTCGACCTGCCAGGCCTCAACCGTCTCACCAAGCGGCACCTCCGGTGCCGACCAGTCATCACCACCGATCCGGGTCTGCCGGATCCAGTCCAGTTCGACCCCGTCGGTGGTCCGCGTCAGGGAAAGATGGACCGGCGGCAGCGGCGTCAGGTCAGCCACAACAGGCGCGATCGTGCGCACGCTTGCGGCCTCGTCCAGCGGCGAGCGCCCTGCGGCAACGGCAGCGACGTCCAGCGCCACACCACGCTCATGCGGTGCCAGCATCAGAGGCTGGCAGGCGGCATCGAGGATCACCACCCGCGCCGCGGCCGCAGCGGTGCGCGCGACGCAGCTGCCCAGACCGCGCAACAATCCGGTGAGCCGGTATTGTCCCGGTGCGACCAGTTCGGCGTCGCTGAACGCGACAACCTCCCAGACGCCCGGCGCCGCTTCGACGGCAATCCGGTTGCCACCGCCCAGCACCGCCAATTCATCGAGACTGTCAGGCGGCCCCCAATCGAGCGCGATGTCGAGACGGGCGGCGCGGTCCCAGCGCCCGACCGGTCCGGTCGCCAGCGCCTCAACCAGTCGGCCCATCCGCGCCGGACGGGTCAATCGCAGACGGGTCTGGCCGGCCAGCGAGACATCAATGGCGCCGGGCCAGGGTTTGGACCAGGCGGCGACCAGCGGCCCGTCCCGCGCCTCGCCCGATTGCAGCGGCAGGTCGAGAACCTCCAGCGCCGGCCGGGTCGCCGGTCCGGGCAATGTCCCGTCCACCCCCGCCTCGCCGGTCGCGACGGTCAGGCGGCGCCCACCGGGACGGACCAGCTGCGCCGTACGGCCAAAATCGCCGTCCAGCGACACGATCCGCCACACTGCGCCCGACACGGTGATCGCATCACCAGCCTCCAGCCCCAGCGCGGCAGGCGGCAGGATCAGGTCGAGCCGGTCTGCCTCGGTCTGCGCCGCCGCCAGCCAGTCTGTGCACCAGCGCCGGGCGGTGTCAGCATCGGCAATGACCGGCACGCTCAGAGTTGCGCTCTCAACGGTGCCGAACGTGTCGCGGGCATAGGCGTGACCAAGGCGATAGGCCGAGCGGTCATCGTAAAAGCCCAAGCGGACATCGCGGATGAGATCAAGCGGCGCCGGATAATGCCGCGTCACACTGTCGGCTTCCGCCGCAACCGGGTCGGTCAGGGCAAGGCCGTCGGTGACAGGTGCGGCGGATTGGAAGCGGACCACGTCACTGCCCTCGATCACATCCAGCCCCAGCATCGCAACCAGTGGCGCCAGCGCGTCGCGTGCGGCCATTGGTCGATCGACGACATAGCCGGCCACCAGATCGTGGACCGCGCTGGTGTCGATTTCGGTCAGGCCCGAGGCGTCGGCCAGTTCGTCGATGATGCGGGCGACCGGGACCAGGCCGGCGCGGCCATTGAGCCAATGCCCGAGCCGCCAATTGCCGCCATCCGACCAGATCTCGGAGCGCGCCGGGAAGTCCGGCCAGGGTCGGGCATCAAAAGCCCAGACCGCGCACCAGTCGGGCTCGACCATCGGCCCGCCATAGACCGGTGAGACCGGGTTGGCCGCCACATCCTGCCAATGTGCCAGCACGCATTCCAGGTAGCGGCGCTGGATGAGATCATCACGGCTGCCGCTGGAGTGATGCGGCGGCGCGCTCTCGGAGCTTTTCGGGTCGATGAAGACATTGGGCTGGTTGGCGCCCTTGTCGACCGCCGGACAGCCCAGCTCGGTCAGCCAGACCGGTTTCGACATCGGCACCCAGCCGGTCGCACTGGCATTGCGCACACCGCCGGGCCGGTCATGATGCGCATTCGACCACCAGCCGACGAGATCCTTGTAACGCCAGACCCAGTCCTCGCCATGGCCAACATCCAGGATCGGCGTGCGCAGCTGCGCCTCGCGATCGGCCGGGCTGGCATAATACCAGTCATACCCCTCCCCGCCGGTCAGCTGGCTGGCGAGATAGGCGCGGTCATGCGGGGTCGCGGCGAGACCAGCATCGAGATGCCCGTCGCCATCACGCCAATCGGCCAGCGGGATATAAAAATCAATCGCCACGGCGTCGATCTGGGGATGCGACCATAGCGGGTCGAGATGGAATATCTTGGCGCCGCCGCCGCTCTGATGGCCATGATACTCGCTCCAGTCCGCGGCATAGGAGAGCCGGGTCGCCGGACCGAGCAGGCTGCGCGCCTCGGCCGCGAGATCGCACAGGGCGGCAACGGCCGGATAGCTCTCCTCCGCCCCCGCCGTCGTCAGCGCGACCATTTCCGAGCCGATCAGGAAGCCATCAACCCCACCCGCCGCCTTGGCCAGGGCGGCGCAATGCAGGATGAAGCGGCGATAGCGCCAGGCCGCCGGTCCGTCATAGCTGACCGTCTGACCCGCAACGCTGAAATCGCTCGCGGCGGCCGACCCAAAAAAGTCGGCGACCTGCGCTGCCACGCTGCCGCCGACCGGGCGGATGCGGCCGCGCCAGGGATAGGCCGGCTGACCGCTGCCGCCATCGGGGTCGGGCAAATCATTGCCATCCGCGATATCCATCAGGATGAAGGGATAGAGGGTGACCGTGAAACCACGCGCCTTGAGCCTCTTGATCAGGGCGACCACGCCGGCATCATCCGGCGTGCCGCCATAGACCGGCCGCCCGTCGACCCGGCCGATCAACCAGGCACTGTCGCGATCGGCGCCGGCGACCGACCAGGAGGTCGGCCGGGTTACGGTCTCGCGATCCTCGACGCCGGGTCGGATTTCACAGGCACCACACCGCAGATCCGTGCCAAACCAGGCCAGCACGATCTGCACCGAACGGCAGGCCGGCAGATCGCGTTCCAGATCATCCAATGCCGCCATGACATCAGTCAGGCCGCGCGAATTGTTGCTATTGAGCGGCGTCTCGGCGCCGGGTCCGTCCAGCCGCATGACCGGCTCGGGCGACAGGGCAAACTCGCCGCAACCGGGGATGAGATTGACGCCGCGGACCTGCGTCTCCAGCCCGTCCGCCCCGACCCCGCGAAACACTTCGACCGAGAGATTGGGGATGCGGTGACCGAACTCATCCAGCGGCAAATCCTCGAAGACGAGATAGGCGGTGCCGCGAAATCCCGGCGCCGTATCGCCCTCGATCGCCGTGATCAGCGGGTCCGGTGTCTGGTCCTCCGCCCCTCCATGCCAGCGCACGGCAAAGCGCGACTGGTCGACCAGTGCGCCATTGGCCCAGATCCGGCCAATCCCGGAAATCACGCCCTCACACAGGCCGACGGCGAAGGAGATGGAATAGGAAAACCCGGTCTCCTTCGGCCCGCCCTTGCCGCCGCCGGAGGTTTGCGCGTGCTCAGTAAAACGAGCCGCCCAGATCACCTGACCGGCCAGACGCGCCCGCCCCCACAGGCGTGGCATGGCTGCGCCATCGGTCGAAGTCTGGACCGGCAGCTCCACCAGGCGTGGCCCCTCACGTCCGGGCAACAGCGCATTGACCGCGGCACCGGCCACAGCCTGACCCAGCATGGGCAGGGCCGAACGGGCCAAAGCGAGACCGGTTTGCAGGGCCGCGCGACCGGCTGTCAGGACAAGTTCGGCCATATTGCCTCCTCGCTCGGTTCGGTGTCAGGCAGGTCGGGAAAGGCGAAGGCAGCAACCAGGCGGCGGCGCCACCACGGCGTCAGCGCCGTCTCGACGACGCTGCGATGCCAATAGGCGTGGATGATGCGGCCGCGTTGCGACAGCACGACGCAATGACGCGCCGCGCCGCCCGGCTCGACGGCAAACAACAGCACATCGCCCGGCCGCACCGCCTGTTTGTCGATTTCACAAAAATGGCTCCGGGCCGCCGCCAGCAAGGCGCCGTCCCAGCTGCCATTGGAAAGGTCGCGTTCATAGGCCGGCACGGCTTGCGGCTCGGCGCCATGCAGCGCCCGCCAGATACCGCGCAGCAGGCCGAGACAATCACAGCCAACGCCGCGGATGCTGGCCCGATGGTGAAAGGGCGTACCGATCCAGCGTCGCGCTTCGGCCAGGGCCAGGGCGCGGGCGGAGACCGGTCGGCGCCGTTTCGCCCGGCTCATCCGCCCAGCCCCCGCGAGGAACCGTCGCGCACGGCGTCTCCGGCCGGCGAGGCCTGCAGCACATCATTGCCGACCATCCACGGAAAGCCACGAAAATTGAGCGTGTTGGCGAAACGGTCGCGGCAGGTGGCAAAGGCCTTGTCACAGCCGCCCGCAAAACCGGGATGACCGGGATCGACGCCGCAGCGCGCATCCCCCAGTTCCGCATCACAGCGCCGGGCAAAGACCCGCCCGGTCAGCCGCGACAGGCGATGCGACAAGCCGAAAAGCTCGGCCTCGAAGCGGCCAGCAACGGCCCGGATCTCGCCCAGCTCGCCCTGGCCGGTCTTCACGCCAAGCGGTGGATCAGCCGACCAGTCGACCCGCCAAACCTCGACCCGGGCACCGGACCACAACCCGGCTTCAAGGTCCGCCGCCCGCAAAACCGCATCATCGAGCGCGCCAACCACGCCAGCCTGATCCGGTGCCAGGCCCGTCGCAGACGCCATGTCGCCACTGCCAAACCCGGTACCGGCACGACAGGTCACACCGGCAAAGACGAGATCGCGATCATGATCGGTGAAGCCAAAACGGGCATTATCGGTTCGGGTCACGATCCAGCACTGGCACAGACAGGACACACCCCTGTCCAGCGCCGCCTGTATCGGCGTCGGAATGGTTCGCATGAACACCTCCTTGCCGCCCCGCTCGGGGGCGACGGTTCAGGGTCTGATTTCGATGAGGGGGATGGAGAGCGCGCTGGCCGCGCCGGGTTCGTCCAAGGCGAGATCGAGCCGCTCGGCGTCAAAGCGCACCGGCACGTCAAAGGCAAAACCGGCTGTCACCACGACATCGCTGGCCGGCGGGCTGGCCAGCGTGACCAGGCCGGTCGCCGGATCGACCACAAAGTCGCTCGTCGCCACCCCGTCCAGCGCGACCAGGACCGACCCGTCGACCGGCTTTTCGATGAACCGTGTCCAGCTTTCGCCGCCACTGGCATAGGATTTGACCAGCTGGAATATGGTTGTCGCGCCATCACCATTGCCCAGTATCTGATCGGTCGGTGATGACGCCTGGTCGGGGGCGGCCGAGCGATTGTCGAACGGGTCGCGGAAGCGAAACCCGTGCAGCGGACCGCGCCGCGCCTCGAAAAATTCGATCAGGGTGTGGATATCAGCCAAGGACCGCACACCCGGCCCGGCATCATAGCGGCGGCGACTGTTGGCCCAGGGCGTGTTGCGTTGTTCGCGGCCGGACAGGAGCGGCACGATCTGCGTCCGCCGCTCGGGACCACCCGAGGCCCCGATCGAGACGGAGAAGGGAAAGCGGATCTCGTGAAACACGCTCATGACCAACGCCGCCCCTCATCAACCGCCCGCGCCAGGCTGCGCGCGATGCGACTGCGCGATTGCGCCACGGCGCGTTCGCTGTCGCCACCACTACCGGGCGGCAGGGTGAGATGGATGTGCACGGTCTGGCCGCCACCTGCCGCGCCGATCTGCCCGCTCGTGCCCGGCACGAAGACCTCCGGCCCGCGCTCGCCGACCAGATAGGCCGCGCCCGCCTGCACCGGCCCGCCCTCGGCCCGGGCGCCGGACGGCGTCACCGGCCCCAGCACCCGGTCGATCAGCCCGGCCAATGGACGTTCGATCGCCTGCTGCGCCGCCAGCCGGGCCAGATCGGCGAGGATGGCCTCGGTCATGCGCGAAAAATCCGCCTCGCCAGAGCGCGCCGCCCGACCGAGCGCCTGCTCGATCCGGCTGCCGGCGCGTTCAAAAGCCGTCTCCAGCGCCTCAGCGGCGCGCTGGCCGGCTCCGTCGGCGAATTCGTCCAGCGGATTGTCGGAAGAGGATGGACTCATCTCTCGGCCTCCTTGTCAGAATTGTCAGGAAAACGGGCGCGCAGGGCGTCCAGCCCGGTCCGGTCAAGCGGCGGCGGACCGCTGGCGGCGGTCAGGGCGCGCCACTCGACCAGCGACAGGCGCCAAAGCGCGTCAGGCATCAGGCCGAGCGCCAACCCGGTGCGCAGGATGGCAGCCCAGTTCAAGGCTCCATCCCCGCTGCGAGGCAGGCGGCAACCGCATCGGCCGCTTGCGTCAGCGACAGCGGAGCGGCCTTGAGCGTCTCCAACGTGATGGCACTGCCGCCACCACGAGCCAGGATTTCGACCAGGCGCAAGAGCGTCTCGGCCGTCAGTGCCTCGCCGTCCCGGTTCAGCGCTTCGATCTCGGCCAGGCCGCCCAGTGTGAGACACAACGTCAGCCGCATCTCACCGGCGAGGAGTTCGACCTCGCCGCGTTGCGGATTGGCCATCTCAGAGCGCCGCAAACACCAGCGGGCCAGCCGAGGCCAGGCTCATCGACCATGTCGCCTCACCATCATGGCGGCCGGCATAATCCAGCGCCGCGACCTGAAAAGGCCCGGTCAGCGTGCCGAAATCGGGAATGACCAGCTGCCAGACCAGCGCCGCCTGATCGAAAAACCCCTGCCGGATCTGTGCATCTGCGGCGACATCCACAAAGACGCCGGATCCGGACACGGAACAGGTCTTCACGCCTGCCCCGGCCAGCAGCTCGCGCCAGCCTTGGGCGCTGTCGGTATTCGTCACATCCACCGTGCGCGCATTGAGCGAAATCGTCTTCAACCGCAGCCCGGCGGCACTGGTGAACACGGGCGGATCACCGCCATCGCCGATACGGATCAGGATATCGCGGCCGGATTGCACACTCATGGCAGGGCTCCTTCATTCGGGGATCAGGTCTGGGTGTCAGGCACAAAAAAACCGCCCGGGTGGGGGCGGTTGGGGCGGGTGAGGTGGGCGTCGGGCCGGTCAGGCCCAGCGTTCGGCCTGCCTCTGATATTGCAGGTAGAGTGCGTCGCGGCCATCGCGCTCACGCTTTTCGGTGACATAGGCGGAGAAGTCCTGCCAATCGGCAACATAGCTGGCGCGCCACCACTGCTTGATGATTTCCTCGTCGAGCGCACCCAGGCTGATCCCGATCGCGGTCGCCTCATAATAGTTGAACAGCTTGGTGATCACTTCCGCAGCATCAATGGCCGCCTGACGGTGTTTGACGAAGTGACCTTCGACCTCGGCCAAACCATAGGGCCCCGGCCCGGTTTTCTTCAGGCTGTCGATCACGGCCTTGAATTGCTCATTCATCTCGATCAGGTCGCGATCTCGGGTCTGCTCGATAATGTGGTCAAAAGACTTGGAGACCTGATCGCGCTTGCGGGCTTCATCGTGATCCACGCGGTTGCGCCGACGCGCATCCCGGAAGGCCAGCCACGCTATCCCGACGGACAGGAGCAGCACGAATGGCGACATGGCCGGCAGAATTTGCAACAGGCTCAAAATGCCCCTCCTGTGCGCGCCGCCCTTTGGACGCCGAAATCACGCACAACCCTCACTCACCACCTTGACGGGTATGTGCAGACACAAAAAAGCCCGGACAAGCCGGGCCGTGCAACGCGCCGCCAATCAGCGGTTCGTGCCCTCGAGCCGGTTGGTGCCTTCACGATTGGTACCCTCAATCCGGTTTGTACCTTCACGATGCATCACAAAACTCCTGATCGACTTGCGGCTATTTCTAGCCGGTTTCGCCTGTCTGGTCTATAGCACAGGCGCGCTTACCGGGCCGTAAACAGTCATCCCTTCTGGCACCGCTTCTGACCCGCAAGCCCCAATATAGGCAGCAATTGTGCCGATTTCACGCCGACACCTGCGCCCCCGCCACGGCCCTTACCCGCAACAGTCCGCGTTTCAAGCGTCGGTCCCGCGTCGCAAAGACATCGCGATAGGTCGGCGTCAGGCTGATCAGGCGCCAGGGGGCCGGCAGATCCGGTGACGCACTGGCAACCGCATCGGCCAGGGCCGCGACCACCGGATCGGGATCGCCATCGCGATGCCAGATATCAAGTGTCAGGCGGATGTCCAGCAGGCGGACATCATCGGCGCCGCTCTCGTGGCTCTCGATGCGGCCCCAGCTGGCATGGGGGAAAGCGGCACGGGCGGAGCGCTCCTCATACAGGCGGATCGGGTCACCCAGCAGGATCATCACCGCCGGATCACTGGCAAACTGCGCTGTCAGGGCCTCGCGCAAGGCCTCAATCACGCCGCTCACAACATCACCGGACGGAAAGCCCGGATCAGCTCGGCCACGCCGGGCGGCAGGGCACTGGCGCCGCCCGTTTCCGCAAGATGCACGGTGAGCTGGAGGATGGCTTCGCGCAGCGGCGCCGGCACGTCATCAGGCTGGTCGCCATAGCCGCAGTGAAAGCGGATCTCGATCCCCGCTGCCGCCCGGCCCGGCTGCGGCCAGCTCATGCCCGGTCGCAGGACCAGCCGCCCCGGATCGCTCAGCGTGTCGACAAAAAACGCCGCCGGATCGATCTCCGACGGCGCATCATCCAGCCCGTATACCGTGACCGCTTCCAGCGCGATCAGGGGCGGTTTCAACAGGCGAAACCGCGTCCCGAAGGCCGAAAGCCGCCCTTCGCCCCACCACACATCGCGCCGCTCGAGCCAGGTCTGGGCGAGACAGGCCCGCCCCGTATCCCGCTCGACACGCGCCCGGGCGGTTTGTATCCAGTGGTTGATCGCGTCGTCCTGCGACGCATCCGCCACCCGAAGGCGAGCCTTGGCTTCGGACAGCGAAACAGGCTCCGCGGCGGGCGGATCAAGGAGTGTGAGGGACATGGGGGAAAACTCCGTTTCAGAGGACGAAGATGGGGTCCGCTTTCCGCCCGAGGCGGTGAAGCCGTTCTGGGTCGAGGTCGGGGTTTTCACACTGGCCGGTCTGGCCAGTGTGGTGGTCTGGGTCGTGCTTTTGCGTCTGTGGGTTGTAGACCCGGTGCCGATAGTGTTGATGCCCATCTTGCTGACACCGATCATTCCGGCCGTTGTGCTGCCGCCAGTCTTTCGCGCGATCCTGCGCCCTGTCCTGCGCCGCCGGGCACAACTCGGCCCCGATCCCCTGCCCTGGTGGTTCAAGGTTTATGGCGTGGTCTGGGCAGCCGATCATGCGCGTGATGTCTCGCCGGCCTGGCATATCGAGGAAGACCGCCTGCACCTGCCGGTGCTCGGCCATGGCGCGGGCGTGTTCGTCGGCGGCCTGATCATCGCGCTTGTCGTGGCCCTGATCGAGCCACAAGCTGGCGCTTGGCTGTATTTCCTGGCCCCGCCACTGACTATTATTACCGCCCCGTTCGCGCTGCTCATACTTTTGAGCGCGGTCGCCAACATCTACCGAATGGGGCGCTTGCGAGCGCGCGGCGCGGCATCGAGCTTTCCCTTTGTCGGATGGCATTATGACTGAGCACCTCAGCGCGGACTGAGCCATAAATCCCTTGTCAGCCAAAAGGCCGTATCCGGTTTTCCAGCTCAAGGGTGAAACCGCGGAGCGGCGCCTGCGGCGCCCTTGACCTGGAAAACCGGATACGGCGACGTCCCGGCAAGGGGTGTATGGCGGGGTGAGCGCCCGGAGGCGCGTCACACCGACCACCACAAAACACCGTCATCCCACGGTGGCCGCGTAGCGGTCATCCGGGGGACCTGCGCTTGCCCGTCGACGGTTTGGCTGAGGTCCCCCGGACAAGCCGGGGGATGACGGTAAATTTGCACAGGATCAGGAACTCAGCTCTCGCCGAACTTCAGCAGCTTGATCGCCTCGAAATCCTGCACCCCGCCGCCGACGCGTTTGGTGGTGTAGAAGAGGACATAGGGTTTGGCGCTGAACGGGTCGCGCAGGACTTCCACGCCCTGGCGATCGAGGACGAGATAGCCGCGGGTGAAATCGCCGAAGGCAATCGAGACGCTGTCAGCGCCGATATCGGGCATGTCCTCGGCTTCGGTGACCGGATAGCCGAGCAGGGTCGAGCTCGCACCCTCACCCAGCGCCGGCTGCCAGAGATAATTGCCGTCGGCATCCTTGAAGCGGCGCACGGCAGAGACGGTCTGGCGGTTCATCACGAAACGGCCCTTGGCGCGATAGGCGGTCCTGGGCGCATAGATGAGGTCGATCAGCGCGTCGGCCGGATCATCGGCATCAAACCCGCCCGCCGTGCCGGTGGCGACATAGCCCAGCTCGCCCCAGGCCTGTGTGCCCTCGGCAACCGCCGTGTAGTCCAGCAGGCCGCGCGGCTTGTTGATGCCGTCGCCGGAGACAAAAGCGGCGCTTTCCTGGGCGGCGAAGACATCGCGGACCTCTTCCGCCAGCCATTGCTCGACATCAACCATGGCATCATCGAGCAATTGCTGGGTCGCCGCCGGCATGGCGTAGAGCTCGGCAGCGGGAAATTCGATCAGTTCGAGGCTCGGCGCATCGGTCTCGGGGCGGGCGGCCGTCTCCGACACCCAACCGGTCGCTGCGCCGCCGCGCGAGACCGGTTTGCGGAACACGCCCATGGTGCTCTGGCGCACGGTGGCGATCGAGCGGATCGGCGAGGCTTCGGCCAGCAGGCGGTCGATATGCGCCTCGGTCTCGACCGGCACGACATGACCGCCCTCGCCGGGCGTACCGGCGGTCGCGGACTTGCCCTCCCCGATCTGGCCACTGCGCATATAGGCGGCAAAGCCGAGAGAGGCCGCGGACCTGTCCGCACCGGTGGCGAGGCCCGGACGGGCGGCCTCATGGACCAGCCGGTCGAGGGCGGATTTCTGGCTGTCGAGGGCCTTGTCGATGCGGGCGACCTTGTCTTCCAGCAACACGTCGGCAGCGGCCCGCGTCTCGATCTCGGCGAGGCGCTGGTCATTGGCCTGTTTGAACTGTTCGAAGGCAGCCAGCAGCTCGCCCATCACCGCGCGGCTGTCACCGGTCGCGGCTGTCATCTTGGTTTCCTTGCTCACATAAATCTCCTGGAGTTGGCAAAGGGTGGAAAGTCAGGCGGCGACACGGTCGCCCGCCGGAGCCACAAGACGCAGGCGCGCCTGGGGCAGCATGGGGAAGGTCACGATGGAGACTTCCCAGAGATCGATCGCGGTCAGCAGACGGCCCCGGACCTTGCGAGGCCGGGCCGCGCGGGTGCGAAAGCCGATGGACAGCCCGTCCACCGCGCCGCGCCGGACCAGCGCCGCTGTCGCCCGTCCCCGCGCGCCGGTGGCGAGGATTTCGCCGCGCACGAACAGGCCGCGCGCATCCTCGGTGATCGAGGTCCACACGCCGACCGGCTCGGACGGATCGTGCTGGAACAGCATCGGAATGGTGCGACGGGTGGCGAGCGACGCGACAAAAGCGCCGCGCGCCACCACATCGCCGCCAAGGTCAGCCAGCCCGAACAGGCTGGCATGACCCTCGATGGCGAGGGTGTCTGGCATGGGGGGGTGTCCTTGTTGGGGGGAGATTGAATTCACTCACCCACCGTCATCCCACGGCCGGCGCACAGCGCCGGTCCGGGGGACCCCGGCTAACCGGCTGGCGGGATGGTTGAGGTCCCCCGGACAAGCCGGGGGATGACGGTGGGTAGATGGGAGTTGGAATAGAGTTGGAAATTCAGCGCCGCTGGCGCGCAATCATCCATGGATCGCTTGTCAGCCGGCAGGCCGCATCCGGTTTTCCAGCTCAAGGGTGAAACCGCGGAGCGGCGCTTCGCGCCCTTGACCTGGAAAACCGGATGCGGCGACGTCCCGGCAAGCGATGAATGGATTGGTGGGCGCTGCGGCGCCTCACTTCAATATCGAAAAAACTCACTCCTCCATCCGCCGCTCGATCCGCACCAGGCTCTCGCGGGCCAGGCGCATCTCGGCTTCCAGCCTCGCCAAGCGTTCCGCCAGCGGGCTTTGGCGGTCACTGACATGTTCGAGCTGGTCGAGACGTTCACCGACCCGGCCGGACCAGATCAGGGCGCCGGAGGTCTGCAGGAGGATGGCGAAGACCAGGCCGAGCGTGACCTGTTTCTGGACGGTCCAATTGTCGGCCTCACGCATGGCGCGCCTCCTTCTTGCCGTCCTCCAGGACGGTGAAATCCGGCTTGATCTCCAGCTCCGGCGTCGCCCAGGGCCGCAGCCAGACGCTCAGGGCGCGGGCCATTTTCATCACCAGCGGACGCACGGTCTGGCGCAGGAAGGCGGCATTGGCCTCGGCGTAATTGGCGTGGGTATTGTCGCCGGGCAGGCCGAGCAGGAGCGGCGGCACGCCGAGGCCCAGCGCGATCTCTCGCGCCGCTTCGCGGCGGGCGGTGGTGAAGTCCATCTCGGCCGGGCTCAACGCCATCGGCGTCCAGTCGAGCCCGCCTTCCAGCAGCAGCGGACGTCCGGCATTGTTCGGGCCGGTATGGCTGGCCTCCAGCTCGGCTTTCAGACGCTCGAACTGGTCCGGCGAGAGCTGGCCGTTCTCGCCCTTGAAAACCAGCGCGCCGGACGGCCGCGCCGCATTGTCCAGCAGGGCGCGCGCCCAGTCGGAGCCGGCGGTGTGAAGATCCAGCGCCCGGCCCACCGCCTCCAGTGGTGAGAGGCCATAATGATCATCGCCGGGATGGAAGAGGCGGATGTGGAAAACCGGGCTGCGGCCCGAGGCCCGATCGCGCTGAAAACGACGTTTCCGGCCGGCCGCCGCATACTCCCACCCCTCCGGCCAACCGGTCGGCCCGGCCAGTACACGCATGCGATCCGGGCGCAAAAGATGGAGCGCGCGCGGTTCATCGGCCAGGCTGGCAAGCTCGAGATAGGCATTTCCCGCCAGCTGTAGATAACCATAGAGCGTTTCCCACAGCTCCGGCCCGGACTGGTCCGGATTGGGCATGTCCAATAGCCGGGTGATCTCCGCGTCTGACGCGGTCAGCGGCACGGCGGCGGCGGCCTCCGCGGTCAGCCGGACGCAGCGATGGACGATGGCATTGCGGGCATAACCGGCCTGCATCATCGCCGGCAAGGCGCGCGGCGACCATCCGGTCTGCGACGCCGCAGTCAGGGCAATGAGACGGCTGGACAGGGCGGATTTCTCCTCCCGGCCGAACAAGCGGTCGATCCAATGGGGCATAGCAGCCTCCTTTTGGTTTGAAATTTGAAACAGGTGGCTAAAGCCGCCGCAGCCTCGGCGCCCCCACCCGCCCCAGCACGAGATCGCTGATGGCCCAGACCAGGGCGTCGACCCGGTCGGGGCTGGATTTGGCGGCCTCGGCGGCGCCGAAGGCGCACATCTGGTCTTCCAGGGCCGGACAGGGCCGCGCATGGCGGACCCGTCCGGCGGCGTAGAGGGCAGCGACCGGTTCGGCGCGGGCGCGCTTGCCGCGGCTGGCATGGACTAGGCGCACGGGCAGGCCGGGCGCGGCGGCCTGCAGGACCGAGCGCACCATTTCGCCGCCCTGATTGGCTTCGGCGATCAGCGCGTCGGCGCTGTACTCCGCAAAGGCGGTGGCGGCGCGGGCGGCCCAATCGGCAGGCAAGGCCGGGCCGAAGGACAGATCCGCCAGCACCACGGCGCAACGGGCCGGTCCCTCGCCCTGCGCCCCGGCCACCACAATCCCGCATTCATCCGAACGCGGCCCGCCACTGGCCGGCGGGTCGAGTGCCACCACGATCCGGTCCAGCTCCGGCACCGGATGACCCGTCTCGAGCCGCGCCGCCTCGATCTGGTCCCGCGTCCACAGCGCGCCTTCGGGATCATCGATCAACAGCCCCTCCACCTCCTGCCGGCCCAGCATCGAGCCGCCATAGGCGGCGTTGAGCGCCTCGACAAAGCCCGGCGCCAGATTGGCGGCATTGGCGGCGGTCGGCTGATGCGTCACCCGCACCGGCCCTTTCGGATCCCAGCTCTTCACCAGTGCTTTCAGGGCCGGGATCGGGCGCGGCGTGGTGGTCAGCAGGATTTGCGGTGCGCCGCCCAGCCGGACCCCCATGCGCAGCGTGTCGAGTACACGTTGCGGGTCCGACCAGGCGGCGAACTCATCGCCCCAGGCATAGTCAAATTGCGGCCCGCGCAACCCGTCCGCATCCTCGGCGGAAAAGGCATAGGCCAGGCTGCCGGAGGGAAAGACCAGGCGTTTGCGGCTGACTTCATAGCGCGGCCGCTCGGCCCGCGAGCCCAGTCGCAACAGGCCGGACGGCCCCTCGATCATCACTTCGCGGACATCATTGAAAGTCGGTCCCACCAGCGCGATCCGGCTCACCGTCCGCAGCGCCCGGTGACGCACCCACTCAGCGCCGGCGCGGGTCTTGCCGGCCCCGCGCCCGCCGAGGAAGAGCCAGGTCCGCCACTCACCCGGCGGCGGCAGTTGCGGGCCCGTCGCGCGGTAGCGGAAGTCGGTATGGATCGCATCGCGGGCCGGCGGCTTCGCCGTCTTCCACGCCCTCACCCGCTCCCGCATCGTCATGGTCCAGAATGTATCGACGAAGGAAAGCATCGTCGCGAGCGTGTCGGGCGGCGTCATCGATCGCGTCCTCTTCGTCTAGTGTATCGGGTGTTGCGGCGGTGTCGGGCGTGGCGCGATCAAGCTTGCAGAGCGCCGCCAGGCCATTGGCAATGCGCGTCGCCTTGCCGGGGTCGCCGATCAGGAATTCGATCACGGCTTCATCCTTGCGGCGCTCGATGGCCTGCTCTTTGAGGCCGGCTAGGGTCTCCGCGTCATAGGCGCGCAGCCGGCGCAAATGCCGGTTTACGGTCGGGATGGACAGGCCGCACATTTCGGCCAGCTCCGGCCCGGTCGCCCCACTCTGCGAACGCAAAAATAGGGGTACCAGGCCACGTCGTCTTTCGGCTTTGTCTGGGGAATTCCGGGCATGCCGAACAATAGGCCGGCGCCGTCACCGGTCGGATATCCACCACGAAAAAACCCGCAACCAACTGGATGGTCACGGGTTCTTCGGGACAGATACGGGGATAGTGGCGGGTTTATCCGCGCCTTGTGGCCCCGTCGGGGGGAATGTCACTGGCATTTGTCGTGAAGGCGGGTTGGCGGCGCGCCCTGCTTGATCGCTCTTGTGACGAATTTGGCTCGAATTTGAAACACCGGAGTGGGGCGAGGGTTGCGCCGCGGTAAAGGCGTGGGTGCAAATGCGATCTATCGGGGGGAGGCGGTGGAGCGCGGGCCGCTTCTTCCGCGCTGTTTCGATACCCCACCACCACCGTCATCCCCCGGTCGCGGCAAGGCCGCGATCCGGGGGACCTTCGCTTCCCCGTCGAGCGGGTGGACGAGGTCCCCCGGACAAGCCGGGGGATGACGGGGATTGGGGGATGTGGAAGGGCTGGCGCCGCGCGCATGCCCCGCCATAAATCACTTGCCGGGAGACAGCCGTATCCGGTTCTTGAGCTCAAGGGGGAACCCGCGAAGCGGCGGCTGCGCCGCCCTTGACCTCAAGAACCGGATACGGCCCGCTGGCTGACAAGTGAATTAAGGGTGGGTTCGCGCGGGGCGCGACTTGCCAAACGGAATGTAATCCAAACCTTTGTCATCCCGGCCACCCGCCTTCGCGGGCGCAGGCTCCTGGCCTGCGCAGGCAGGCCGCAGCACCGGGCTGATGGGTCCCGGATCTCCGCCCTGATCAGGTCAGGGCTCCGCCCGGGATGACAAGAAAACGAGGCAAGCTACTCCTCCCCCTCACCCGGCCATTCCGTGATCCGCGCTTCCCAGTCGACGCTGTCGGGGTCGGAGAACTGGCTCTCGGAATAGACCCGGCCGATCACCGACATGCCGGCCTTGCGGGTGCTGTCGGGGTCACCGGTTTTCAGCGGGTGCCAGTCGTAAAGGTCGCGACCTTCGGCGATCAGGCGGTAGGCGCAGGTTTGCGGGATCCATTTGAGCTGGGGAACGTTTTCCGGCGTCAGCACGACGCAATCGGGGACATGGGTGTGACGGTTGGCGTAATGGCGGCAGCCGCCCTTGTTGCAGTCATAGAGTTTGCAGGCGACATCGGTGTCCAGATTGAGGCCGGTATCCTCATCCTCCAGCTTGATCAGACAGCATTTGCCGCAATGGTCGCACAATGACTCCCATTCCGATTTGCTCATCTCGCCGAGAGATTTCATCTTCCAGAAAGGCAATGCCATGGGAAACGCCTGAATTTGGCCTCGATTGGAAGGCTTTAGACTGTCACCAAGGGGGGTGGCTATAGCATGTATCAGGAGCCGTTTCGTGCGGATCACTTGATGGAACGCGAACGACGCGAGCAGCGCACGCGGCGAATCCTGGCCGCCGTGCTGGGATCGCTTGTGCTTGTCGGCTCGCTGCTGGCCGCGATCGGCTGGCAATGGGCCTTCCATGACCTGCCGGCGGTGCCGACCTCGGCGTCCGAACTCTGGTCGACCCGACGCGAACCGGCGGTGACGTTGATGGATCGCGAGGGCCATGTGCTGGCCGTGCGCGGCCCGCTCTATGCCCGCGCGGTCGGCCTCGACACCCTGCCGGAGCATGTGCCGCAAGCCTTCCTGGCGATCGAGGACCAGCGCTTTTACGAGCATGACGGGGTCGATCTGCGCGGCGTTTTCCGGGCGCTCTGGGTCAATTTCCGGGCCGGACGATCGGTCCAGGGCGGCTCGACCATCACCATGCAGCTGGTCAAGAATCTGATCCTCACACCGGACCGGCAATTGCGCCGCAAGATCCAGGAAATGCGACTGGCGCGGCAGCTGGAAAACCATCTGACCAAGACCGAAATCCTCGAGCTTTATCTCAACCGCATCTATCTGGGCGCCCGCGCCTTCGGGGTCGAGGCGGCGGCACAGCGTTATTTCGACAAGCCGGCGACCGAGCTGACCCTGGCCGAAGCGGCGCTTCTGGCAGCCCTGCCCAAGGCGCCCAGCCGGCTTGACCCGACGGTCAACCTGGCCGCCGCGCAAGCGCGCGCGGCGACGGTGCTCGACGCCATGCTGGCGGCCGGTTTCATCGACCAGGCGGCCCATGATGCGGCCATTGCCGAACCGGCAGTGCCGGTCGCCGACACGTCCGATCCCGGCGGCACGGCGATCTGGGGCCATGCCTTCGATTTTGCCCTCGCCGAGGCCACCGGGCTGATCGGTGATGAGGTGCCGGACCTGGTGATCCACACCACACTCGACCCGGCACTGGCCCGCGCCGCCCATGACATCGTCGAAGAGGTGTTGTCGGATGAGGGCGCAAGCCAGAATGCCGCCGAGGCGGCGGTCGTGCTGCTGGCACCGGACGGGGCGGTGCGGGCTTTTTCCGGCGGCCGCGATTATGCGACCAGCCAGTTCAACCGCGCCATCCAGGCCCAGCGCCAGCCCGGCTCGGCCTTCAAGCCCTTCGTGTTCACGGCAGCGCTGGAAGCGGGCTATGACCCGTCCTCGGCCGTGTGGGACGAGCCGGTCGATCTGGAAGGCTGGACGCCGCAGAATTTCTCCGGCGGTTTCCGGGGGTTGGTGACCCTGCAGGAGGCGCTGAAACGGTCGATCAACACGGTCGCGGCCCAGGTCGGTGACCAGGTCGGGATTGATCGCGTGGTCGAGGTCGGACGCCGTTTCGGCATCACCTCACCGCTGCCCGAACTGCCGGCCATCGCGCTCGGCGCCGCCGAAGTGAACCTGCTGGAGCTGACCTCCGCCTATGCCGTGTTCGGCAATGACGGAGCACGGCGCGAGCCCTATTTCATCACCTCGATCACCAATTCGCGCGGCGATGTGCTCTATGAACACGAAACCGCACCGGCGCAGCGGGCGACGACGGCTGCCGTGGCACAATCCATGTCGACCATGTTACAGGATGTGGTGCTGACCGGGACCGGGCGCCGGGCGGCGCTGGGTGATCGTCCCGCCGCCGGCAAGACCGGCACCAGCCAGTCCTTCCGCGATGCCTGGTTTGTTGGCTATACCGCCGATTTCACCGCCGGGGTCTGGGTCGGCAATGATGACGACACGCCGATGGACAATGTCACCGGCGGCGGCCTGCCGGCGATGATCTGGCAGCGCTATATGACGCGGGTCCATCAGGGCCTGCCGTCGCGACCGCTCTCGGCCCCCGCGCCACGCACACGCTCGGAACGCGAGGAGCGCCTGGCCGCCTTCTATTCCGACTTGTCGGCGTCTTTTTCGGCGATACTGGCCGACGGGGCGTCGCCCAATGAGCGCTGAACGAGCGCCGTCAGGCGGTTGATTTCAACCCGCAGACCGCTGATTTCCGCGTGCAGCTTGTCACGATCGGCGTCCGCTTCGGCGTCGCGCGCCTCCTCATCGTCAAAATGCTTGGCCTGCAGGCTGTCGACAATGATGGCGATGAAGAGGTTGAGGACGGCGAAACTGGTCAGGACGATGAAAACGAGGAAGAAAATCCAGGCCCAGGGGTGAAATTCCATCACCGGCAAAGCGACATCGGTGGCCCAGCCTTCCAGCGTCATCACCTGGAACAGAGCAAAGGCACTTTCGCCCAGCGACCCGAACCGCTCCGGATTTGTCTCGGAGAAAAATTTCGTCGCCATCACCGCCGAGACGTAAAACATCAGTCCCAGCACCGCCATGACGGCGCCCATGCCGGGAATGGCCCGCAACAGGGCTTCGACCACCTTGCGCAGGTCCGGCATGACCGAGAACAGGCGGAAGGCGCGGACAATGCGCAACGCCCGCAGCACCGAAAATCCGCCCGCCGCTGGCAGGATGGAGATGATGATCACCGTCAGATCGAACCAGTTCCAGCCATTGAGGAAGAAGCGGTGACGGTAGACGATCAGCTTGAGCAGGATTTCGACGACAAACACGCCGACAATGATGCGATCGGCCATGGGCAGCCAGGTCGTGAACCACGCGCCCTCATAGGGATAGGTCTCCAGCCCCAGCGTGATCGCGTTGAAAACGATCAGCGTCATGATGAAATTGCGAAAACGCGAACTCTCGATGAAAGCCTTCACACCCATCCCCCTCGGCAGCCCCGCCACCGTTGTCCCGACTGGCAGTCAGGCCTGCTCCTAGCCCTGTCCCCGTTGAAATTCAATCATCTGGTGGCAGATCACATTTGAAGAAAATCACAGATAGATCGAATTTTACCGGACCGCTTATCCACGATTTAAGGTCACACATCTATCAAGGCGACGAACAGTGATCGGGCCTTGCCATGCGGACACCCCGCCAAGACATTCCGGAGACGACGCAGCCTCCCGGCCCGGCCCTGCCGGAGGCCGACGAGGTCCTGATTGCCTACAAGCCGATCCTGAACGGCGCGACCATCGCGATCCTGATGTTCATCGCCTATGACTTCGTGACCCGGCTCCTCTTCCCCAATCCGCTCTATGACGGCCCCATGCTGGTGATGAATGTCGTCGGCCTGGCGACACTCACCTTTGTCCACTTCTGCCTGCGTCACGAGTTGTCGACGCGTCAACTGGACCTGTTGGGTGGGGTTATCTGTCTGGTTCTGTTCCTGAATTCCAACCTGCAGCAACTCCTGTCCTTCGAGCAGGAAAACCTTGTCTATTCCGTCCTGATGATGCCCGTTTTCGCGACTCTGCTGCCGCGACGGCGGTCGATCGTCATCGCCGTGGCGATCTGCTGCGTCATGCTGGGCTGGTTGGTACACGCCAATCTTCCGCACATGATGAACGACTACCTCTCGGTCGGCTTTGCCGGAGTCCTGACATCGGTCGCCATTGCCGTGATCATCCGCAATGCCGTCGTCAACGCGGTGAAGGCACGGCTGGAAGCCGTCAAGGACCGCGAGACCGCCGAGGTTCTTGCCGCCGAAGCCCGCCACCTGGCCGAATGCGACGCCCTCACCGACCTGCCCAACCGGCGCAGTTTTTTCCTGGCCCTGGAAAGCCGGCTGACGCGCCTGCGCAGCCATGGCGAGCCCTTCATTCTCGGACTGGTTGATCTCGACGGTTTCAAACCGGTCAACGACACCTATGGCCACGCGGCCGGCGACGAAATGCTCAAGACCGTCGCCCGGCGCCTGACCGGTGTCGCCGGTGATACGGCCATGCCGGCCCGCCTCGGCGGTGACGAATTTGCCCTCATCGCCCCGGCACCATGCACCCGGACCGAAACCGTGCTGCAGCTCGGCCACAGGATCGAGGCGCAACTCTCGGAACCCTATGACCTGGGCGAATATACCTGCAAGGGATCGGGCTCGGTCGGCTTGTTGATCTGCGACGACCCGCAATTATCGACCCATGACCTGATGGAACGGGCCGACCATGCACTCTATTTCGCCAAGCGCGCCCTGCAAGGCAAGGCGGTCCTGTTCAACGCCGCGCTGGAACACGAGATGACGGCGTCGAGCCAGATCGACAAGGCGCTGCGCCGCTGCGACTACGAGTCTGAATTCACGGTCAAGTTCCAGCCGCAATATGATCTGGTGAAGTCGAAGATCATCGGCTTTGAAGCCCTCGCCCGCTGGGACTCCCCGGAGCTGGGAACGGTCGCACCGGACGTCTTCATCGCCGCAGCCGAGCGCGCCGGCCTGATCCGGCCCCTGACCCAGGTCCTGCTGGGCAAGGCGCTCGCTGCCATGGCCGACTGGCCGGAGGATGTCGCCCTGTCCTTCAACCTGTCCGCCCACGACCTGATGTCGCCGCAGGCCATGGACAGCGTGCTGGAAACCGTGAAGGCCCGCGGCCTGCCGGCCAGCCGGATCGAGTTCGAGATCACCGAAACCGCGATGATGAGCGATTTCAACCAGGCCCGCCACGCCATCAACCGGATCTCGCAAGCGGGCCATTCGGTCGCCCTGGACGATTTCGGCGTCGGCTATTCCTCCCTGCAGTATCTGCAGCAATTGCCGGTCTCCAAGCTGAAGATCGACCGTTCCTTCGTCAGCGACATGCTGACCGACAGCTCCTCCTTTAAGATCGTACGAACCATGTTGTCCCTGTCACAGACGCTCGATCTTGGCTGTGTCATTGAGGGCGTCGAGACCGAGGCCCAGATGCATATTCTGCGCTCGCTCGGCGCCCGCCACGTCCAAGGCTATCTGATCGGCGCGCCAATGGCGGCGGACGACGTCCTGCCGTGCCTGACGACGACGCTTTCAAAAGGCCGGCCCCGTCCGGACATCGCGGCACCGGCACCGCGTCAGGCGCAAGCGTGAAACCGCGGCTCCGGATCGCGGCCCTGCTGACGGCCTGGCTTGTCCCGGCGATACCGGCCCTTGCCGATGACGTCATGGACGGCCACGCCCGCCGCGGCGCGGTCTATCAGCGAATGACCCAGCCCGACCTCACCCCGCAAGCCTGTGCCGCCCTGTGCGACGACGACGCGATGTGCCGGTCCTGGGTGTGGACCCGGGCCGAGCTGACCGGCAGCGACCCCGGTTGCAGCCTGCTCGCCAGCACGCCGACCCCCTATCGCGCGCCTGGCCGGGTTACAGGCCTGTCCAGCGCGGTCAGCGCCCGCATCGAAGCCACAGCCGAACGCCCGCCCAGCGACCGCGAAATGCCGGCCCTGCGGGCGGTGTTGCGGGGATCGTACTGATCTTCGCGCCCACAAATCAGCAGTCACAAACAATTTGAACCATCGCCCGTACGTTTTTTTTACCCGCGGCAGGCAGATTGAGCCCCTATCCTCGTTTGGAGTGCCCCATGGCTGTCATCAGCAAGCTCAACAATCTGGTCGACTTGGCACGCGAGAAATCGAGTGATCGCCGGCGGACCCTGTTGCGCGAGGTGACCGATCTCTTCTTCGAGGAACCGCCGGCGCGTGACAGCGCGGTATCGGGACGGTTTGATGAAGTCCTCTCCGCGCTGGCCGAACAGACCGCCCAGGACGCCCGCGAGGAATTGTCCCAGCGCTTCGCCGACACGCCGCTGGCGCCGCGCGGCCTGGTCCTGAAACTGGCCCAGGACGCGATCGAGGTTGCCGGCCCGATGCTGTCGAAATCCTCGGTCCTGTCCGAAGACGATTTGATGGCAATCGCCGAGAAGGGTGGCCAGCATCATCTCAAGGCGATGTCGAAACGTGAGGCCGTTTCCGAACGCCTGTCCGACACGATTGTTCGCCGCGGCGATGACGAAACGGTCGCGACGCTGATCTCCAACGAGGGCGCGCAGCTGTCGCGGGAGACCTTCGAGACCGTCTCCGAACGGGCCGAAACCTCGCAAGTCCTGCAGGCGCCGCTGGTCCGCCGGAGTGACACGCCGAACGACATCCTCGCCGACATGATGCTGACCGTCCGCAATCATTTGCGCGAGCAGATCATGGAAAAGTTCGACAGCGTCGATCCGGACATCATCGACCAGGCCATGGCCGTCTCCAGGGCGCGTCTCGCGGCCCGCATGAAGCAGGACAAGGCGGTCGAGGAAGCCCGCAAATTCGTGCGCGCCATGGCGATGCGCAAAAAGCTCGATGGCGGCCTTCTGGCCCGCCTCATGCGCGAGGGCGAAGACGTGAAATGCCATGTCGCCTTTGCCGAAATGACCGGCGTCGACTACCCGGCCGCCAAGCGCGCCATCGAACAGGAGAGCATTGATCCGCTCGCCCTGATCTGCCGTTCCGCCGGCTTCGACAAGGCCCTCTTCGTCACCCTAGCCGTGCTGCGCCACAATGGCGGCGAAGACGCCTTCCGCGACGCCCGCGAACTCGGCCAGCTCTACGACAGGATCACCGAAGACGACGCCGCAAGAGCGATGCGCTTCTGGCGCATGCGCCGGGACATGGCGGCTTAGGGGGCGGGTGCATTTGCCAGGTCGACCGGCTTCGTCCCCATGCGTAACCACTCGGCGTATTCGCCTTGCAAACACTTGCCTGCGGCCAAGGCCAAGGTATGACGCACGACATCAATTTCCGATGCCGCCAAATTCAATCCGTTGATCCTGAGAAATATGAACGCCGCCAAAAACGCTGTGCGCTTGTTGCCGTCCACGAACGGATGCGCCGAAGCGAGGCCGTGCGCATATTTCGCGGCCAGCGCATGCAGGTCCGTCAGTCCATACTCATAGGCTTGCGACGGACGAACCAGCGTGCTGTCCAAACCTTCCGCATCGCGCAGACCCGCCGCACCGCCATGCTCTGCGATCTGCATGTCGTGAACGGCAAACACGACTGCCGGTGACAACCATTTCGGGGCGCTCACCGGGCCAATTCACGCAAGGCATTGCGATAGGCAGCCATGCCCTCCTTTGCCGCCTCGAGCTGTTCGCTGAAAGCCGGGTCATAGGGGGTGATCCGCATTGATCCGTCCGATGCTTCGGTCACATAGAGGACGTCACCGGCCGCCAGCTTGAAGCGCTCGAGCAGCGCCTTGGGCAAAACCACGCCCTGCGAGTTGCCGATTGTGCGAATTTTCAGACTGGTCATGACATCACCTCGTGTGGTCACGTGTATTATAACACATCCGGGCTGCGCCCGGAACGAGCGACCGAAGAGTATCCGGGAAACTTCCCCGCTTCCTCCGACCATGCCAGTCTCCCAACATGCCTGCCCCCTTCGACCCCGCCATTGCAACACGTGCCACTACCCGGCTCGAAACCTGGCTCGCCGACGCCGGCATTCGACTGGCGGTCGCGCCGTCCGACTTTGCGGTCCTGCACGGTGATGCCGTCGATATCCTCGTTCACAGCGACACCGTGCCGCCCCTGCGGGTGACCGTGTTTGACGAGTATGGCGACCTCGCAACCCACGACACCTTGCTGGCATTGGTGATGATCGGGCGCGGGTTTGCCGAGTTGGCCGATGCGGCGGACCTGTCGCGCTGGGCGCTGGCCGAGGGGCTGGATGCCGCCGATCCGGGGGTGGCGCTCCGGTATCAGCAACTCAACGCGGCCCGGTCCGCTTTCCTGGCGGCCTGGGGCGATATCCCGGATGTGATCACGGATCTGGACTGGCAGCTAAACTCGGGCGCCGCTCAGGCGCTGCGGCGACGGGCCGGATTGCTGCCGAGCGGATGACGATCTCTTCTCCCCATTCCATGGGGAAGTGGGCCCTGCGTAGCCCTCGCGAAGCAGGGGTCGATGGGGCCGAGCGTAGCGAGGAAATCCGCTCGCCGCCTGCGGCGGCCCCTCCGTCTCGCCGCTGGCGCGACGATCCACCTCCCCACTTTGTGGGGAGGAAAAGTCCGCCTCAGCCCTTGCCGGCCTCACCCGCAAGCACGGCCTTCGCCGCGTCATCGCCCGGCGGCGAAAACACTTCCGCGCCGCTTTCGACATAGATGCTGGTCGAGGGGAAGGCGAATTCGGTGCCGGCGGCTTCAACCGTCTCCTTGATGAAAAAGGCGAGCTCTTCCTTCAGGCGCAGCCATTCGCCCCAATTGGTGGTCTTGGTGAAGCAATACAGCATGAAGTCGATCGAGGACGGGCCGAAACTGTCGACCCGCATGAAGGTCGAGACCTCCGGCGCCTGGGCGTATTCGGGATGGTTTTCGACATAACCGAGCACCTTGTCGCGGATCTCGCGCAATTGCTCAGCGGTGGTGTCATAGCGCACGCCGATGATCCAATAGGTGCGGCGATGGGTCATGCGGGTGAAATTGGTGACCGCATTGTCGGAGAGTTTCGAATTGGGGACATAGACCGGCCCCTTGTCGAAGCGGCGCACCACGGTGGAGCGGAAATTGATTTCCTCCACCGTGCCTTCGACAACGCCATCCACCTTCACCCAGTCGCCCGGCAGAAAGCGCTTTTCGGTCAGGATGAGAATGCCGGCGATCAGGTTCTTGAACAGGTCCTGGGCGCCCAGACCGATGGCAACGCCGAACAGGCCGAGACCGGCGACTATGCCCGCCACCGGAATGTCCCACACCTGCAGAACGGCGGCCGCGCCGACGATGATGAAAACAATGCGCAGCGCCTTGGTCATCCAATCGACCATGACCGGGGTCAGCGCATTGCGCAGGCCCTGCAGGGCATGGGCCAGCGGGCCGACCGCATTATGCAGCGACCAGAACAGGGCAATCACGACCAGCGACTGGACGAATTGATGGCCCCGCAGGGCGCCCTCGGCGCCGATCTGGAGAATGTTCAGCGCGAAGAAGAGGCTGACAATCACCGGCACCAGTTTCATCGGGCCGCTCAAGGCATCGACGACGGCATCGTCGAAGGTGGTCTCCGTGCGTTCGGCAAGGCGCTTGAGTGCGGCGATCAGCCAGCGCGCGATCAGCCCGCGGGCGACCAGGCCGATCAGCACGATCAAAAGCGCGGCCAGGCCCTGACCGACGCTGACACCAAGAAAGGAGGTGTTCCAGACCTCGATCGCGATGCCCCACAACTCCTGCGCCTGTTCGGGCAGGCTGTCGTCTATCGTCGGGCTGGCCGGCGTCGTTGCCGGTGCGGCTGTCATCATGCCGAACGCTCCTTGGCGCGATGGAAGGTGAGGTCGGGGAATTTTTCTTCCGAATAGGAGACTTCCCAAGCGGATTTGGCGAGGAAGACCGCATCGCCATTGATGTCCTCGGCCATGGCCGATTTGTGGCGGTCGGCAAAGGCTTCGATCTTGTCCCGATCGCCCGACAACCAGCGCGCGGTATCATAGGGGGCCGGCTCGAAATCGACCTCGAGACCGTATTCCGCCGCGACCCGTTCACGCATCACATCAATCTGCAGCGCGCCGACCGCACCGACGATGAAATCACCGCCAAGCGTCGGCCGGAAGAGCTGGGTCACGCCTTCTTCGGCGAGGCTCTCGAGGGCCTTCTTGAGGTGTTTCGCTTTCAGCGGATCAGCCAAGCGGGCCCGGCGCAGGATTTCCGGCGCGAAGTTCGGGATGCCCGAGAAGCGCAGCTTGCCGCTCTCGGACAGGCTGTCACCAACCCGCAGCGTGCCGTGGTTGGGCACACCCATCACGTCACCAGCGAAAGCCTCGTCGGCGATTTCGCGATCCTGGGCGAAGAACAGGATGGGCGAGGACACGGTGAGCTGCTTGCCGGCCTCGGTCTTGAGTTTCATGCCGCGTTTGAACGTGCCGGAACACAGGCGCACAAAAGCGACCCGGTCGCGGTGATTGGGGTCCATATTGGCCTGCACCTTGAACACGAAGCCGGCGACTTCCTTGCCACCCGGCTCGAGCTCCACTGCCTGGCCGCCCTTGATCGCCGCCATCGGCCCCGGTCCGGGAATGATGTCGGCGAGACCGTCCAGCAGCTCGCGGACGCCGAAGCCGCGCAGGGCCGAGCCGAAGAAGACCGGCGTCATATGGCCTTCCAGGAAGCTCTGCATCTTGAAGGCCGGGCACAGCTCGGCCGCGACTTCCGCGCCCTCTTCCAGCTCGGCCAACTCGTCCTGGGACACATGCGCGCGGATCTCGTCGCCATCGAGCGCCCAGCGCGGGCTGGCGGCCGTGTCGTCGCGATCATCGCCAGGCTTTTGATAGCCGACGAAATCCTTGGTCCGCAGATCAAGCACACCCTTGAAACGATTGCCGGAACCGGATGGCCATTGCATCGGCACCGTGTCCAGCGCCAGCTTGTCCTGGATGTCTTCCAGCAGGTCGACCGGATCGAGCGCTTCGCGGTCCATCTTGTTGATGAAGGTGACAATCGGGATGTCGCGCAGGCGGCAGACCTCGACCAGTTTCAAGGTCCGCGGCTCAACGCCCTTGGCCGCATCAAGCACCATGATCGCACTATCAGCCGCAGTCAGCGTTCGATACGTGTCTTCGGAGAAGTCTTCGTGGCCCGGCGTATCGAGCAGGTTGAACAGCAAGGCGCGGTGTTCGAAGGTCATCACCGAGGCCGAGACCGAAATTCCGCGCTCCTGCTCGATCTTCATCCAGTCCGACTGGGTGCGGCGGTTTTCGCCGCGGGCGCGCACCTGGCCGGCCAGCCGGATGGCACCGGCTGACAGGAGCAGGGTCTCGGTCAGCGTCGTTTTACCGGCATCCGGGTGGGAGACGATGGCGAAAGAGCGGCGGCGCGCCCATTCCGGAGCGTCTGAAGTCGGGGTCGTCATGATGGGCTCACAGGTGATGCAGGGCGTTCGGTTACCCTGTTACCGGGCCGCTAGGCAAGCCACCTCAAGCGGCCAGCCAGACCTGATCATTGATCTGATGCGCCGTGAGATCGCCATTGGTCTGATCGCGCCACAGCGAAGCCAGCGTCGTGATCGAGACATTGGCATAGCGCAGGCCGACCTCCTGAAAGCCGGTGGCGTCGTCCGGTCGGACCGCCAACAGCGCATTCGCGCCGGGCGCGACAAAGCTGATCAGCGCCACCAGATGGCGCACATGTTCCGGCTTGCTGTGGGCGATATGCGGGTCAGCAAACACGGCCTCGCGCACCAGGGAATTCAGCTGGGCGGCCGTCAAAGTCTCGATCTGGGCGGTCGAAAGCGGAATCTTGCCGGAGCGCAAAACGCTCTTCAGATCACCCAGGTCGAAGACGACATCGTTGAAAAGAAACAACATCGCAAACTCGAACCTTGTTGAGCTGTTGGAACCGCACTGACCCTAGCGCGGTGACGTTAAGGATTGTCTACCGGCTCGGTCAGGAAATGCCGCCCCTGCCGGTCCTCGATCTCGATCAGCCAGAGATCCGGGTCCTGGTCGAAGCGCTTGCGGCACCAGGCGTCGAGCTCGGCCTCGTCGGTTTCGCGCCGGCAGGTCCAGATACGACTGCCCTCCTCGTCCCGCGACGGCACATAAAGCTGTGCCAGCGACGGCCCACTTACCACCTTCACGAGCACTGCCCCGGCATCTTCGTCTCCCCGGCGAATCACATAAATCGCCGCCAACCCCAATTCAGCCCTGCGAATCAAGGCGTCGACCCAGAATTTTGATTTCAGAGCACTCATTTTCGTTGCTGGCCGCCCAATTGCTTAATAATCTGTAAACGGGTGAGGGAGCGTTCTATGTTGGTACGAGTATTGTCGTCTGCGGTTGCCGCTTTGGCTATCGTTGCGTCCGGCACATTTGCCGTTTGGGGCCAGAGTACAGGATCGACCGACGCGGCGGCGGGACAAACGCCTGCGGCAGAGGTTGATACAATTCCGGTCAACACGGAAGAGCGCAGCCTGTCGGATCTCGATGGCGGCGCCGACGCCTTCATCCTCTCCACCACGCGCCGGCTGGCCCGGATCGATTTCACCCTGCCGCCGCATGTCCAGACGTCGGAAGCCTGGCTGCGCCTGGCGGCCCGCCCGGCCAGCGACAGCACGGCCGGCCTGATCCATGTCTCGGTCAATGGCGGTGAAGCGATCACCATCCGGCCGCAGGCACGGCCGATGGAAGCCCGTTTCGCGCTCTTCTCCGCTGATTTCCGTCCCGGCAGCAACACGCTCGAGATCGCCTATTCCACCGACACCTCGGCCGCCGGCTGGATTGTCGATGCCCGTCGCTCGCAAATGCGGCTGACGCTGGAGCCGGTGGCACCGATCGACACGCTGGAAAGCCTGGAACAGGCGCTGGCTGCCGATTTTGCCGCGCCGCGCCGGATCGCCCTCATCACCGATGCCAGCCGTGAACGAGTGACGCTGGAAGCCCTGGTCGCCCAAGGTCTCGCCCTGCGCGCCGGCCAGGTCCCGCTCTTCACCGCCAATGCCGACGAGGCCGACCTGATTGTCCGCATCGCCGACAATGACCGTCTCGCCGCCGACGACCGCGCCGCCCTGCGCTCGGGTGATCGCTCGACCGGTCCGGAGATCGCCTTCCGCAATGAACGCGGCCTGCCGCATCTGGTCGTTACCGGCCGCAATCTCGACGAGGCGACCGCCGCGGCCCGCCTGATGGCAGCGCGCTCCTTCATCGGCTATCGCCGCGGCTTCCTCGCCGCCGATGCGATGACGGCAACCCGTCTCGGCACACGTCAGATCCGCGATGCCCGCACGCTGCACGCCAATGCCGACCTGCGCACCTTTGCCGACAGCGGCCTGCCCTTCAGTGCCGATCAGGGGTCTCGCACAGCGGTACAATTCTCGACCCAGTTCGACGCCGACCGCCATGGTGCCCTGTCCGTCCTCGCCCGCGCCGCGCTGATCTCCGGCGAAGCGTGGCTCTATGCCTGGTATGGCGATGCCAGCGAGACCGCCCCGGCCAATCACAACCTGTTGGTCATCGGGCCCGGCTCGACCGAGATCGCCGCCGTTGACCGCAATGCCCCGCCCGAGCTGCGCGCCGCCTTGCGCGCTGCCGAACGCTCGCGCGGACAACGCGGCCTGATGCGCCTCGCCGCCGCCGCCTATGCCGACGCCGCGGATGCGGAAGCCGGTAATGAAGTGGGGATCGGTGTCGCCTCCCTGTTCCGCGACCAGGCCAATAATGGTCGCTGGATCGGCACGCTGACCGCACCCGACATTGCCTCCTTCGAGGCCGCCGGTCGCTCGCTGGCCCGGTCCGACCTGTGGACGGCACTGGAAGGCCGGGCTGCGGTCTGGAGTGCCCGCGGGGTCACCGCACTGGATTACACCGTGGTCGCACCGAGCCTGGTCGAACGGGTCCAGGAATTCGCCGTCGACCATACCCGCGACGCCGCCTTCCTGCTGTTCGGTGCGGCTTTCCTCCTGCTGGTGCGCGGTTTCTTCGGTCGCCGCAAACAGGCCCGGGCCCGAGCCTAGTGCCGTAAATCTTAGTAATTGAATTCGCTAAGCATTAACCACCCTTCTTCACGTGGCATCAAAGCCCGCCTGCTAGACAGGTCCCATGCAAGCGGGATCTGTCATGCACGCGATCATCAAAACGATCTGCCTCGGATTGGGGCTGGCCAGCCTGGCCGCACCGGCCCTGGCCGACGATGCGACCGCCGCCATTTATGGCGAGCGTCAACTCGCCCTCGCGGTCGATGCCCGCTGCGACCTCTTCACGGCCGGTCAGCGCAACGCCCTTGACGCTGCCCGCCTGCAAGCCCGCGGCCTGTTGTTGCGTGAAGGCATCTCGCTGCACGCCCTCGACGATTATGCCCGTGAGCTGCAACAACAAGCGTCCGGCATTGCCTGCAACGACCCCGCCGTCGGCGATCTGCAAAACCGCGTCGTCGACGCCTTTGCCGGCTGGGTCCGCATTCCGGCGATGGATTTCCCCGGCGCGCAATTCACCTGGACGGCCAGCCGCGGCATCATGCCGGACATGCCGGTCTGGTCGATCTTGCAGGACCAGGGCGATCTGAAGATCGGGGTCTCGACCCGCAGCGGTCAGCGCCAGCTCAGCCTCACCCTGCCCGGCAATGAGCGGGCCACCTCGGCCATTCTCGTCCTGCGCGACATGGATCGCCAGCCGACGCTGTATGATGCCACGATGGGCGGCACCTATACCGGCCCGACCGACGCCCCCTGGGCTCGCTGGACCCCGCCCCGCTTTGCCGAGACACGCGTCTGGGCCAGCGGCCGCGATGCCGGTCGTACCGCCGCCACCCTGGCCGGTGAAGACCGCGCCACCCTGTTCGACTTCCCGATCTCGGCCGCCGACGCGCTGGCTGCACGAGACCCGCGCGAAACCGCCCGCATCGAACTGATGGACCGACACGGCCATATCGTCGCCCGCCACCACATCGAAATCGGCGACTTCGCTGCCGCGCTGGCGTTTCTGCGCGGGGCTGACCGCGGTGAGGTGCGGAGTTAGGGCACGGGGCTCTCCCCTGTTGTCATCCCTGATGGACGCCCCGCGAAGGCGGGGCGAAAGTCAGGGACCCAGCTGATAGCAACATGTTGGTCCCCGCCTTGCGTCCGGCCTTCGCCGGACATCCAGCGGGGATGACAAGGGTTCGAATTTCCCCTCACCGCAGCCAGCACTGGCCGGATCGCCCTTCAGCCGCTATGACCCCGGCCAAGAGTACGGGCGTGATGTCCGGCGGGTGATGCGGCGCGGTTGAAGTCCGGCCCTCACCACCCCTTTTTCCGGCCACTTCAACGCCCGTTGGACCCCGTCAATGCTGACGATTTCAAACCTCGATTATCGCATCGGTGAACGCTCGCTGTTCGAGAATGCCTCGGCGCAGATTTTTTCCGGCTGGAAAGTCGGACTGGTGGGGCGCAACGGGACCGGCAAGTCGACCCTGTTGAAGCTGATCCGCGAGGAGATCGACCAACCCTCCTCCGACGCCTCGATCCGCCTCAATCGCGGTGCCCGCATGGGCTGGGTGGCGCAGGAGGTCGCACCGTCCGACGAGACCATCCTGGACGTGGTACTGGCCACCGACGCCGAACGCCATGCCCTGATGCAGGAATCGGAAACCGCGACCGATCCGGACCGCATCTCCGAAATTTTCATGCGCCTGGCCGATATTGACGCCTGGTCGGCGGAGTCCCGGGCGGCGGAAGTGTTGATGGGTCTGGGCTTCACCGATGCCGACCTGTCGCGCCCGACGCGCGAATTTTCCGGCGGCTGGCGGATGCGGGCGGCGATCGCCGGCGTGCTGTTCTCACAGCCCGACCTTCTGCTGCTGGATGAGCCGACCAACTATCTCGACCTCGAGGGCGCCGCCTGGCTCGAGACCTATCTCAAGAAATACCCCCACACCGTGCTGATCGTCTCGCATGACCGGGAAATGCTGAACCGCTGCGTCACCCACACCCTGGCGCTGGAACACAAGCAGCTCTCCATCTCGCCGGGCGGTTATGATGACTGGCTGAAACTGCGCGCCGCCAAGACTGCGCTGCTGGAAAGCCAGCGCGCCAAACAGGAAGCCGACCGAGCCCACCTGCAATCCTTCGTCGATCGTTTCGGGGCCAAGGCCTCCAAGGCGAGCCAGGCCCAATCACGGGTGAAACGGCTGCAGAAGATGCAGGACATCTCCATCCCGATCGCCGAACGCACGACGCCGTTTTCATTCCCCACCTCGACCGACAAGCTGGCCGCCCCGCTGCTGCAATTGCGCGGCGCCTCGGTCGGCTACGGCAAGGACGCGGAAATTCTCAAAGGTGTCGAACTGCGCCTCGACCCCGATGACCGTATCGCCATTGTCGGCGCCAATGGCCAGGGCAAGACGACGCTGGTCAAATCCATCGCCCGCCGCCTGCCGCTGATGTCCGGCGAACGCACCGCGGCGCGCTCCCTGCGCATCGGCTATTTCTCGCAGGACCAGATGGATGAGCTGCGCCCCGGCGAAACCGTGCTCGACCATGTCCGCGACGCCCTGCCCGAGGGCACAATCCCGTCACGCTGCCGCGCCGTGGCGGCGGGGATGGGCTTTCCCTACGAGAAGGTCGAAACCAATATCGAGAAACTGTCCGGCGGCGAGAAGGTGCGCTTGCTGCTCGGCCTGATGGCGCTGGAAAAGCCGCACATCCTGATCCTCGACGAGCCGACCTCGCACCTTGATATCGACAGCCGCGAAGCGCTGATCTACGCCCTCAACGACTATAATGGCGCCGTCGTCCTGATCACCCACGACGTCTATCTCGCCGAAGGCACGGCCGACCAGCTCTGGCTGGTCAAGGATGGCCGCGCGACGCGTTATGATGGTGATCTCAATGACTACCGGAAGCTGATCCTGCAGGCCGACAAGGCCAAGGCGAAGGCCTGACCAACGGCCGCAAGCCCGCCAGCGGCCGGCATCAGTCGGGAAATTCGACGTAGCGCCAGTAATGCCCGATCAGCTTGATCGCGGCCTCGAACTCGGCCCCGGCCCGGGCTTTGAGGATATAGGCGGCCACATGGTGATCAAACGCCGCAAGCCGGTCCCTGTCGGCGTTCGAGGTGGTCAACACCATGACCACGGCCCGGGTCAGCGCCGGATCGGCGCGCAGCTCCCTCAGGAACTCAATCCCGTTCATCACCGGCATGTTGAGGTCGAGAAGCACGAGATAGGGAGGCCGGATGCCCGGCGCCCCGTCCTCCCGCCGCAAAATCGCAAGCGCTTCCTCGCCATTGCGGGCCCGTACAACCGGATTGGCAACCCGGGCCTGTTGCAGACCCCGGGAAACAGCCTCGGCGTCGATATCATCATCCTCGACCAACAGGATGGAAATTTCACGATTGAGATGCATCAGCTTCCCTCACCACAAGCGGACATCGAACAATAAAACGGGATCCGCGCTCTACGGATGGATCCGACACGACACGGACACCGCCATCCAAACGCGCAACAGCCTTGGACACAATCGCCAATCCCATGCCGCTGCCCTCAACAACATCCTTAGCCTTGAGAGTCTGGAACATTTCGAACACCCGTTCCTGCTTCTCACGAGGTATGCCCGGCCCATCGTCAATCACGGCCAGTGTCCAGTCATCCACATCACAGGTCAAAACCACCTGCAAATGCCCGGCCTCCCGGTCGTGGTGCTTGACGGCATTGCGGACAAGATTGGCGACGATCACGAGAAGCAGATTCTTGTCGACCCTCGCCTCCAGCCGGTCGCCGCGGATGTCGACCGTCCACGTCCCGGGAAGATCCTGCAAGGCAACGGCGCGCCGGACCTCCTCCAGCACGTCGACGCTCTCCAGCACCATCGCATTCCGCCCGACCCTGGAGAATTCAAGCAGGGCATCCAACAAGTCCTGCAAGCGACCGATCCGCGAATGAATCAGGCCGAGATAGCGCCGCGCCTCCTCGGACAGATTCGCCGCCATGTCCTGTTCGAGCCAGTCGGCCAATTGCCGGATGCCACGCATCGGCGATTTCAGGTCGTGCGAGGCCAGATAGGCAAAGCTGTCGAGTTCGGAATTGGCTTGTTCGAGGTCCCGATTGGTCTGCGCGATCTGCCGGTTCTGCGCCAGCGTGCGAAGCAGGGCAGCCGAGGCCAGCAGGGCCAGCCCGCCGGAAATGAGGCCGAGGACCAGCACCAGGTCAGCGATCACCTGTCGGGGCTGGAGCACGGCTGCGGCGTCCTGCCCTATGCCGACAAAGAAAGTCCCGTCCAGGACCTGGACCTGGTCCCACATAATCATCTCGGTAGTGGTGTCCGCCAGGATCAGCTCCGCCTCGCCCAATACCGGTGAGACCGGCATGGCCGAGACCACCTCAGACAATACGAAAACGGCATTCATGACCCCGTCGAACTCACCATTGCGCACGTAAACCGGTGACATGGTGATGAAGCCCCTGCCGCCCTGCACGAAATCGAGAACGGGCGTTGCAACCGTGCGGCCGCTGTCGCGGGCACGCTCATAGACGGCGCGTCGATCCGGAAAGCTGAACAGATCAAGGCCGACCGCCTCTTCATTGCCGGCAAGGGGTTCCACCCAGGCCAGAATGCCATCGGTCCTGGCCCAGCTGACAGCCTGAATCATCGGATAGTCTGAGGCGTAGCGCAGCGCATCAGCACGCCAGTTCTCCTCTGACAGGCCGCCGACCCGCCCCCATCTCTGCGCCATGCGTTCCATCGCCAGGACCCGGTCGGCAATGCTGCCCGAAAGCTGGCGCGCGACATATCCCAGTTCCAGGTCGAGCTGGGCGCGTCGTGCATTCTGGGCATCTTCGCGAATGGCACCATGCGCGGACGCGAGCACAATCCCCAGTGCGAGACCGAAACCGGCCAGCAGGCCCGCCACGGGCAAACGGCGCCGACGCAGAAGGGCCGCCAGCATCGACTCGCAGATCGGAACCGCCAGACAGGTCGCCGCGATCGTCGTCAGCACACCCATCCGCGTTTCCGGCACAAACCCGAAGACTTCCGCGGCGCCGATCAAATAGCCGATCACCGACGCCGCGATCGCGCCGATCGCCGCCGCACTGAACATGAAGGCGGCAATCGCCGCGCCTGGCATTGGTCGACCCGACAATCGGATCTGGGGCACGAAGACGGTCAGCCCCATCAACAGGATCGCCAATGCAGAATTGGGCGACATCCGGCCGGCAATGGCGCCAGGTTCGACAAATTGATGGGCGTGGAACAACTCATCCAGCGGCAGCCGGACACCGGTCGCGATTTCAAGCAGGTTAAGGGCGGCAATGCCTGCCCCCGCTCCTGCCAGGACGCCCGCTACGAGGCGATACCGCAGGCTCCCGGCAATCGCCCCGATGCCCACCAGCGCCAGCGCCAGGGCTGTGTTGAACTGCATCGGCGACAGGGTCGGAGACAGCCGCACCACCGTTTCCAGACCCAGCTTCCAGCCGATCATGACGGTGACGCAGATCGCGATCGACACCAGCGCCAGCGCAATATGCCCGCGATGGGGTCCGGCCCGGGTGAGCAGGGCAGAGAGATGTGTAGGCGGGGCCTGCGCCATCCGGTCAGGCTCCGGGCAGGGTGAAGGTGAACAGGCTACCGCCGTCAGGTCGTGTCTCGCACCAGATCCGGCCGCCATGGGCATTGATGATCTTGCGGGAAATCGCCAGACCCAGACCGTGCCCGTCTGCCGATTCTTGGTGCGCGCGCTGCATGGGTTCGAAAATCCGGTCCTGGAGATCGGCCGGAACGCCCAGCCCGTTATCGGCAATTTCGACAGCCATGCCACCGGCCTCGTCGCGGGTCCGGATCGTTATCTCAGGAGGTGCCGACGAGCGGTATTTGACCGCGTTGAGGATGAGGTTGCGCAAGACCCGCTCGACCTGCAGGCGGTCCATGGGTACCTGGCCGGTCGCGCTGACATGCACGGTCGCGCCGACCGCGTCCAACGCAGCCCGGGTTGATGCGATGGCATCGTCGACAACATCCTGCAGGGCGACGACCGGGGTCTCGCCGATCGCTTCACCGGCAATCGCGTAGTCCAGCATCGAGTCGATCAATTCCGCCATCTTGAAACCCTGGGTCCGGATCTTTGCCGCAAACTCCCGGGCCTGGGGCGAGACACCGTCGACGGCTTTCGCCAGCAGCGTGGCAAATCCGGTAATCCCGTTCAGCGGTGATTTGAGATCATGGGCCGCGTTGAACGCAAATTCACGCATCGCGACCTCCTTGGCCCGGGCCTCGCGGCGCAATCTCGCCCGCTCGGTCGCACTGACGAGCGCCCAGGCGAACCGCGAGTCGGTCATGTCCTCCTTGCCAAGATAGGCATCCGCTCCCTCGATGATGGCCGACGCGGCCAGCACCGGGTCTGCGCTCCCGGTGACCATGATCACCGGCACCAGCTCAAGCGATTTTTGCCGCCGCAGCGCGCGAATGGTGCTCAGCCCGTCCTCGTCCGGCATGGCAAAATCAACGAATGCAGCGTCAAAGGCCGGACCCCGGGCCACCTGGCGAAGCGCATCTTCGGCGGTCGCCGCGTGGCAACACACTGCACCCGGCTCCAGCTGACCCAGCTTGCGCTCGATCACCATCCGATCGAGATCGTCATCATCGATGATCAGGAAGCGTCTGGGCTCCGAGCCGGCGGGTTGTCTCTCCAACGCGAATGCTCCGGTTGCGGGGCCGATCACGCAGTCGAACCGACACAGCAAAAATGTCATGCGAATTGATAGTCCACCACAGAACGGTCCTGTCGCAAAACAATAAATCAGCCAATGCGCAGATTCGCCATGATAGGCGGCAAGCTGACCGGACACGGTTCCGAAACATCGGACGACACCTGGCACACTCATCCGAGGACCTGTGCCCCGCTCTCATGACCTGCCGATCACCCGTTCGCGCCTCACCCCCACATCTGCATGCCCGCCCTGCTGCCACACCATTGGCCTTTGCCGCCTGTCCTGTGCTAAAGCCCCGCATATTCCGGCCAGTCGCCCTCTCGGCGTCCTTACCGGGACACTGATGGAACCCGGCCGCTGATGGGTGTGGCCGGCATTTTGGCACTGGAAAAGCACCATATGACTCTGAATCCGCGCATTGCGCCGGCCCTTGCTGCTGCGCTTGAAAAGAAGGGCTATGCCGCCCTCACCGAAGTCCAGTCCGCTGTGATCGCGGAAGATGCTGACGGGCGCGACCTGCTGGTCTCGGCCCAGACCGGCTCCGGCAAGACCGCCGCTTTCGGCATGGCGATGGCTCCGACGCTTTTGGGCGACGACACCAATTTCAACATGCCCGACCTGCCGATGGCGCTGGTTGTGGCCCCGACACGCGAACTGGCGCTGCAGGTCGAGCGTGAACTGTCCTGGCTCTATGGCGAGGCTGGCGGCCGCATCGCCTCCTGCGTCGGCGGCATGGATCCGCGCACCGAACGCCGGGCGCTGGAGCGCGGCTGTCACATCGTGGTCGGCACGCCGGGCCGCCTGCGCGACCATATCGAGCGTGGCGCGCTGGACATGTCGCAGCTGAAGGCCGTCGTGCTGGACGAAGCCGACGAGATGCTCGATTTCGGCTTCCGCGAAGACCTCGAATACATCCTCGACGCCGCGCCTGCGAGCCGTCGCACCCTCCTCTTCTCGGCCACCGTGCCGCGCGCCATTGCCGACATCGCGCGCCGCTTCCAGAAGGACGCGCTGCGCATCTCGACAGTCTCCGAGCGCGGTCAGCACGCCGATATCGAATACCGCGCCCTGTCGGTGGCCCCGTCCGATCGCGAGAATGCGATCATCAATGTGCTGCGCTATTACGACGCCGAGCGCGCCATCATCTTCTGCGCCACGCGCGAGGCGGTGAACCGTCTGGCCGCCCGCTTCGGCAATCGTGGTTTTGCCGCCGTGGCCCTGTCCGGCGAGCTGACCCAGAAGGAACGCACCCACGCCCTGCAGGCCCTGCGCGATGGCCGCGCCCGTGTCTGTGTGGCGACCGATGTCGCTGCCCGCGGGATCGACCTGCCGGGTCTGGAACTGGTCATCCATGCCGACCTGCCGACCAATTCCGACGTGCTGCTGCACCGCTCAGGCCGCACCGGCCGGGCCGGCGCCAAGGGCGTCTGCGCGATCATCGTGCCGCACACCCGCCGCGGCCGCGCCAACCGTCTTCTGCGCGACGCCAAGCTGCAGGCCGAATGGGCCGAGGCGCCGAGCTCGGATGATGTCCGCGCCCGAGACCGCGAACGCCTGATGGCCGATCCGATCCTCACCGAAGAGATCGACGAGGCGATGAAGGTCGACACCGACGCCCTGCTGGAAAAATTCACCGCCGAGCAACTGGCCGCCGCCTTCCTGCGCGCCCGCCTCGCGACCCTGCCGTCGGCCGAAGACTTGCTGTCCGGCCCCGCCGCGCAGAATGACCGTCCCGAGCGCAAACCGCGCGAGAATTTCAAGGCCAGCGTCTGGTTCCGCATGTCGGCCGGCCGCAAGGCCAAGGCCGAGCCGCGCTGGCTGCTGCCACTGATCTGCCGCCTCGGTCATGTCACCAAGCGCGAGATCGGCTCGATCCAGATTGGCGAGAGCGAGACCCGTTTCGAGATCGACGCCGAACATGCCGACCGCTTCGCCAAGGCCCTGGCTGAAAACGGCGGCGGCGAGAATAATATCCGTGTCACCCCGGATGACGGCTCGCAGATGGAGCGCGCCGGACCGAATGACGGGCCGACCGATGCCCGCACGCCGAAAATGCGTCACCGCGAAAAGTCCCGCCATCGCGAGACCGACAGCGACGGCTATCCGGTCAGCCGCAATCGCGATGACGGCGCGCCGCGTTCCTATGAGGACCGCAAACCCCATGACCAGCGCGAGCGTGATGGCGAGACGTCAGGCGACAAGCCACGCTACGAGAAAAAGCCGTATGAGAAGAAGGCCTATGGGGACAAGAAACCCTATGGCGACAAGAAGCCGTACGAGAAGAAACCCTATGGCAAAAAGGCTGATGGTGACCGCCCCTTCAAGGGCAAGCCGAAGCCCGATTTTGACCGCGCTGACACACCGGTCGGCGGTGACGACAAGCCTTGGGAAAAGAAGCCCCGGGCCGACAAGTCCGATTGGAAAAAGGACGACAAGCCCCGCCGTCCGCGAGCCGACAAGCCGTCATCCTCGAACGAAGACCGTCCGACCGCCAAGGCCCGCCCCGCCGGCGACCTGACCAACCCCAATGCCCGGCCCGACAAGGGCGAGGACAGTTCCTGGGCCCGCAAGCGCAAACCCGCGCCGGGCGGTTTCAAGAAAAAGGCCGGCGGCTATGACAAGCCGGCCGGCAAGAAGCCCGGCTTCAAGAAGGACGGCGGAAAGCCGTTCGAGAAAGGCGCAACGCTGAAGCGCAAGCCGAAGGGCTAGGGCTCACAGCATTTCCACCATTTTTCCCGGGCGAAGACCCGGGACCGACGGAACGCCGCCACAGGCGATGAGTCTCCCGTTGGTCCCGGATCGCGCTGGCGCGCGTCCGGGAGAAATGCTGTGGGCATTGGCGCCCGGCGCCCACTCACCCACTCATCGCTTGCCGAGAGATGGCCAGACGCGGTTTGCGAGCTCAAGGGTGTAACCGCACAGCGGCGCTTCGCGCCCTTGACCTCGCAAACCGCGTCTGGCGCGCTAGCTGACAAGCAATGTAAGGGCGGGTCTGCGCGTCGCGCGAACTGTTCACCGATGGCGGTAGATGGGGCTTGGCCCAGAGGGGCGCTTCCGTCTCAGCCCTCAGGCCACGTCCGCTTTCGCCACCGTCATGTCCTGGCTGGCTTCCTGGGCGCGCTGGATTTGCTGGCGGACGTCGAGGCCCGGCAGGGGCTCCACATCGGCCTGGTCCTCGGCGAGGATGGGCAGGGAGATGGTCACCGTGGTGCCCTCACCCTTGCGGCTGGCGATATTCATCGAGCCGCCATGCAGTTCGGACAGGGCGCGCACCAGCGACAGGCCAAGACCGGTGCCGCGCTTGTCGATGTCGCGGGCATTGGCGGCCTGCTGATAGGGCTGGCCGAGACGGCCGGCTTCGGCCGGATCAATGCCGACACCGCTATCACCGACCGCCAGCACAAGCTGGCCGCCGGACGGGCGGGCCATCACCACGATCGCGCCGCCCTTGGGCGTGAATTTCACGGCATTGGACAAGAGGTTCAGCAGGATCTGGCGCAGCGCCTTGCGGTCGCCATCGACCAGGACCGGGCCGTCATGGCGCTTGATCTTGAGATTGATGCCGGCCTCTTCTGCCTGCAGGCGCATCATCTTGGCCGACAGGTTGACCACTTCGCTGATATCGAAGGTCTCGCGCACCAGTTCATAGCGGTCGGCCTCGATCTTGGACATGTCGAGCACGTCGCCGATCAGCTCCATCAGGTGCTGGCCGCTTTCATGGATCAGGTCGGCATATTCGGCGTAGCGCGCCGGCAGCGGCCCGAACAGGCGCGCCTTCATGACGTCGGAGAAGCCGATAATGGCATTGAGCGGCGTGCGCAGCTCATGACTGACCGAGGCCAGGAATTGTGACTTGGCGCGGGCGTCTTCTTCGGCCGCTTCGCGATCGCGACGGGCCTGGCTGAGCGCGGCTTCCAGCGCCGGGCCGCTATCCTTGGCCAGCGCGATGACCGAACCGCCATGGATCGGATGCGACTGGACGCGGACATCTTCGCTGTGCCCCCGAGTCCCCCGCACCACCAGCTGGCCGTCAATATCACGCAGGGCGGCACGGCGACCGGAGGCGGCCAATTGGGCGCGGTCATCCTCGTCAAAACCGAGATCGGCCAGCGGCAGGCCCTTGAGCTCGCGCGGCAGGCCGGGTGACAAGTCACGCAGACCTTTCGACGCGGCCAGGATATGGCCGTCGGCATCGCAGGCAATGAGCGGGACAGGCGAGGCATCAAACGCCTTGGCGCGAACCCGGCCACGCTCGGCCTCGGCCCGGGCTTTGTCGGCATCATGCACGGCGCGCAGGGCGCCAAAGGCAAAACCGGTCGACAGGGTGAGCACGCAACCGAGCACGAAGGGCAGATGGAGTTCGACCGACATCGGGGCCGGCGCAACGAAACCCGTCAACTGCAGCCCGGCCACGACCAGCGCCGCCAGCCCCGACTGGGCCGCGGCTTTGACGACCCCATCACGCTCACCGCAGGCCGACGCGATCGCCGGTGCCAGCAGGAAGGCCAGCACGCCTATACCGGTCACGCCGCCGCCGGTCAGGGTGACGCCGACGGCGAAGCCGGTCCACACCAAGGCCAGCAGGAAACGCTCGAACGCGCGCTCCATGCGGGGTATCAGCAGGAAGGAGACAAGGGCAGGCGCGGCGATGCCGGCGACCAGCAGTGTTTTCTCCAGCGGTCCGCCGTCAAGGATTGGCCAGAGCCGCGGCAAGGCAGCCGCCAGCGTGCCAAGCCAGATCAGGCTGACAAGCGTTCCGCCTTGGCGTGCGAACCAGGCTGCTATGGCAGGCGTTTTCGGCTTCATGTCGAACCGGTGCGACTCGCTTTTATTGCTGAATGGAATCTTCGCCTTCGACGTTAACAAATACTGAATCTTAAACTTTGTTCGTTTACGCATCCCATGCGGTAAGCGTCGTGATAATTCATCACGCTACCCCCCTTGGATGCGGGTTCAAGGCAAGGCAGTATGAGCCGGGTTCAAAGGAGTATTGTGTAATGTTGACGTCTCTCCTCGCCATCGGCGCGCTGAGCATGAGCATGAGTCTGACACTCCAGGACGCCACACCGCCTGCCAGCGAACCGTCCGGCACGGAGCCGTCTGCGTCGACCGTGCCGGAAACGCCGGCCGATGCGACCAGCGCTGCACCGGCCGCGCCCGTGCTGCAGCTTGGACAAGTTGAACCGCGCAATCCGACACTTGTGGAACGCTCGGCCGGCGAATACGCCGCCTATCACGGTGTGATCGCAGACCTGCATTCGGCTCCCATCGCCTCGAGCCAGGACCTCGATACCGCGATGAACCGGCTGACCGCCTTTTATGGCGAGGAACGCCTGGTACGGGCCTGGATCGCCTATGCTGCCATCATCGCCGCCCGCCACCCGGAATATCTCGACGAGGTCCGCGAGCTGGCCGACTATTACGGTCCGGAAGCGGCCATGACCGGCCTGATGTACGACCCGACCTATGCGACCAGTTTCGCGTCGTCGGAGGATGCCCAGGACTCGGTCGTCGACGCCATGGCCGCCGACAATGCCGAGATCCGCGAAGTCTCCGAACGCTATCGCGCCGCCGCCTACGACCTGCAGAGTGAACGCTGGGCCAATCGCAGCTATGGCGACCGGTCCGACCGCCTTGCCGAACTGTCAGTGATGGGCAGCCAGCCGATCAACATGACGGACGAAGTCCTGATGACGCTGTCCGGCGGGTTCGACAATGGCCTGCCGGCCTCCGCCCTGTTTGAACACATGGATGCCGCGCCCCTGTCCGACCGCGCCTCGGTCGCGCCGCAGCTGACGCTGACCGTCGGTGAAGCCGTGCCCGACCCGGACCGCAGCCGGATCGGCCGCATTCTCTCGGTCGCGGCCCTGCAATCACTGAACAATAGCGACCCGGCCCGTACCGACCAGGTGGTTGACGCCCTGCTGGCCGATCCGGTGGTCGAACGCTGCCTCGCCTGGGTCCGTCTTGACCTGCAGCAATGCGTCGCCGCCGGGCATTTCATGTATGAAGACAGTTTCTGCATCGCCGAACACGCCCTGATGGACGTCAGCCGGTGTCTGGGAAGCAGCGCGAATTGAGTCAAATTTGAACGTTGGTTTTCGCGGAATCCCGCCAAATGTTAACGAAACGTGTCCCGATCAGAGACAAGATCGAATTTATCGACAATTTTACACAAAATTCGCGGATCGAATTCGCACACCGTTTTCGGTAAAGCCCGTAATCGCTCGCTATTACTGAGAATTCTCCCTAGCCTCTATCCTGCATTGAGATCGGTACACCCGGTTTCGGTCATGAGTGAGGTCGAACATGATGTTTTTACTGCGCGCCGCGTTTTGGCTGGCAGTCGTGAGTTTCTTCGTACCGCAGGATTTTGCGGGCGACGCGATCGACTTGCCGTTCAACACCGCCGAGACCCGCCTTGACGCAACCGCCAAGGTCTCGGATTGGTGCGCCGAAAACGAAGTGATCTGTGAAGCCGGTTCCGAAGCCGCCCGACTTGGCAGCTTCCTCGGTGAGATGGCCGTGTCGCGCATTGGTGACGCCATCGAGGACCATCAGGAACGCCAGACAGCCTCGTCGACGTCTCCGACACCCCATGCGCCCACCCCGGCCCGGGCCAAATCCTGACCGCTTCCCCGTAATCACCGCGCCAACCGGCGCGAACTGACTGCAAACCGCACCTCCGGCTTGCCACGCCGCCCCGCCCGCACTACGTCGGCGCTGACATGACGGCACAAGATATCCAAACTGAAATCGACGACCTCGTGGACGAGTTCGACCTTCTGGACGACTGGGAGCAGCGCTACCGCTATCTCATCGACATGGGCAAGGCTTTGCCGGACATGCCCGGGGACGAACGCACCGAGGGCAATCGCGTCAAAGGTTGTGTCAGCCAGGTCTGGCTGGTCACCGAGACCGCCGGCAATACCCTCACCTTCCGCGCCGACAGCGACGCCCACATCGTGCGCGGTCTCGCCGCCTTGATGGTGCGCCTGTACTCCGGCCGCACGGGCGAAGAAATCCTCTCCGTCGATGCCCGCGACGTGCTGGCCAAAATCGGCCTCGCCGAACACCTCTCCCCGCAACGCTCGAATGGCCTGGCCTCGATGATCGGGCGGATACGGGGTGAAGCGGAAGCGCTTTAGGGGCTCGATGATTTTTCCTCCCCATCCCGTGGGGAGGTGCCACGCCCCGAGAGGGCGTGGCGGTGGGGTGACGCCGCAGGCGGCATGGACTTCCCCTCTCTTCGCTCAGCCCCATCGACCCGACGCTCCCGCGTCGGCCCACTTCCCGCATTGCGGGGAAGAAAAGGCCGGAGCGCCTTTCTTGCTGCCGGCGCGCAATGTCCCGCGGGCGTACCAGGGAAGGTGAGATTTCCAACAGCCGAGCCGTCGCTCGCAAGCATCCATACATCACTTGTCGGCAAGCAGGCCGCATCTCGGCAAGGGATGAATGACGGGGTGAGCGCACGAGCGCCACACCTTAACCCCACACTCCATTTTTCCCGGACGCGCCCTGGCGCGATCCGGGACCTACGGGAAACTTATCGCTCGCCGGATCGTTTCGTGGGTCCCGGGTCTACGCCCGGGAAAAATCAAGTGGAGAGGCAACAGGGTGAAGCCTCCCTCAAACCAGCCGATAGATCTCTGCCAGCCGCGTCAGCGCCAGGCCAAGCACTGTGCGGCCCGACCGCGCCGCCCAGCCAAAACGGCGCTCCAGCGCGGCGGCACTGTCTTCATGGACGAGCGCGGCCTCGATGACGCGGGCAAAGGTGGGGCCGAGGGCGTCGAGGGCGTCCATGACCCTGTCCTTGGCGGCAAGCGCCGAGACGGCCGCGTCTTCCGGACCCTTGCGGCGGCCCTCGCTGCGGCGCTGGGCGGTGGGAGACCAGTTGCGGGTGACCGGGCTCATCAGGGTGGATTGGTGATAATCGCTGATGAAACGTTCGCCGGCCTGGCGCTGGTGCGGTTCGAGACCATCGAGCCAAGGGCCGAGCGGGCCTTCACGGCGATTGGCGCGGGCGGTCCTGAGTGAACCATCCGGCGTGATCAGCGACCGGTCCTCCATCTCGCGATGACGTGCCGCCGGGTCCGGGTCCTCACCGCGCGTGCCGGCTTTCAGCGCCGCCTGGCCGTCCGCCGACAGGCCCAGACCATTCTCGCGACGCGCCAGCCAGCCACAGCGCATCGCCTCTTCGAAACGGCTGGCGGACAGGTATGTCGTCGGCCGACGTCGCCGGTCGCCTTTCGGCAACACCACCGCCCGCGCCTCGATCTCTCCCGGCGGCAGCATCCGGGCACCCGGACGGGCCAGGGCCCGCATCCAGCGCGGCGCGCTCATGTCAGTCGCTCCGGGCGCTCGAAGCGTTCCAGACCGGCCAGGCGTTGCAGGGCGCTCAAGCGCGGTGCCGTGCGCAAGGCCGCTTCCAGCGCGTCCATATAGTCGTCAAAGGCCCGGTCATCGCGCCGGTCCTCGATGCGATGGCAAGCATGGGCCGCCGTCGAGCGGTCACGCCCGAAAGCCAGCGCCACCCGGCTGATCGGCAATTCAAAGGCAACATGGGCGAGATACATGGCGGCCTGGCGGGCCAGCGCGGTCTCGCGTGATCGTCGTGTCGGTGCTTCCAGCTCGCGTTGCGAGATCCCGAAGGCGTAGGCGACGGCACTCTGGGCAAGGCGGGCCCGGGCGACATCCTCTTCCAATTTGCACATGATACGGCTCATCCGTGCACTCCCGTTCTGACGCGGCGCCCCGATGGCCGCGACCGACGTGATGCTAAGATGGCTACACCCAGGTGGGGATAATATTCCTATTTTTGTTGCAAAGAAAGAGGGCGCAACCCTTGCGAGTTGCGCCCTCTTGTTTCATGCAAGCCTTTGAGACTTAAGGTGCGAGATAGGCGATCAGCAGGACGATCGCCAGCAGCGCGCTGGTCCAGATGGCGAGCAATCCACTGGGGATATCCCGGCTCAGGGCACCGATAGGACTGAATACCTCGAACAGTTTTCCACCCGTCCGGGTCCGGAATCCGGTGACCAGATTGCCCAGCGAGGCCCACAAACGGCCGAACATGGCGTGGCCCCAATTGACCGTGTCGGCCAGGAAGCGGCGGTAGAACCAGTCGGTGTCGATATTCACGCCCCGCTTCTCGTCCGGATACCATTTCATCCGGACCAGGAAGGCAAAGGCAAACATGGCCCCAAGCAAGAGCTGCATCTGCCCGACGATATGGTCGAACGTGTAGGGCTCATAATGCAGCGCCGCCTCCGGGAAGGGCACCAGCTCGTAGAGCACACCGTAATTCACCCCGAGATAGACGCAGATCAGGGCCGCGATCCCCATCGCCATCAGCATATTGGCCGGCGCCTCGCGGACACGATGGCCGCGATCATGGCTGAAGAAGGCAAAATACGGGATCTTGATGCCCGAATGCTCGAGCACACCGGCGGAGGCAAAGACGAGGACCAGCCACACCAACCAATGCCCGTCCTGGGCGACGGCCGCCAGGGTCAGCGCCTTGGCGACAAAGCCGGAGAAGAGCGGGAAGGCCGAGATCGACGCCGCCCCGATCAGGCAGAAGACGGTGGTGGCCGGCATCGACTTGAACAGCCCGCCCAGCTCGGACGCTTTCACCGTCCCGACCCGCATCAACACCGCGCCCATGCTCATGAAGAGAAGCGCCTTGTAGATGATGTGCACGAAGGCATGCGCCGCGGCGCCATTGATCGCCAGCTCGGTGCCGACACCGATGCCGACAACCATGAAGCCGAGCTGGTTGTTGAGCGAATAGGACAAGACCTTGCGCAGATCGTTTTCGACCACGGCGAAGAAGACCGGGAAGGCGGTCATGATCGCGCCGATCCAGATCAGCTGCTCGGTGCCGGCATAGCCCCGCGCCAGCGCGTAAACCGCCAGCTTGGTGGTGAAGGCCGAGAGCACGACGGCGCCGGTAATGGTGGCCTTGGGATAGGCGTCCTGCAGCCAGTTGTGCAGGAAGGGGAAGGCGCATTTGATACCGAAGGCGATGAAGATCAGGAAACCGCCCAGCGTCTCGATCGACAGGGTCTCGTCAAAGGCCCAGCTACCGGTCTCGCTGGCCCGGATCACCGCACCGGTGAGCAGAAGCACGCCGGACAGGACATGGATCGCCAGATAACGCAGGCCGGCCTTGTAGGCGGCCTGGTTGCGCGCGCCCCAGATCAGGAAGACCGAGGAGATCGCCGTCAGCTCCCAGAAGAAGAAGAGCGAGAGGAGGTCACCGGCAAAGACGGCACCGAGGCCGGCACCGGCATAGATCAGGCCGGACGCATCGGCGACGCGATCCTTCTCATGCAGGCCGTAGAGCCCGTTGATGAAGGCGGCGATGATGAAGATCAGGCCCCAGATCCGCGACAATCCATCGAAGCGGAAGGTTTCCAGCCTGAACCCGCCCAGCTCGATGATACCGCCCAGATGATCGCCGGACGGGGCATTGAACCACAGACCCAGCGCCAGGATTGGCGCCAACAGGGCGAGGCCCTTGCGGACCTGGTAAAGCGGAAAGGCGGCGGCCAGCAGGCCGGCAATGATGACAGGCCAGGCCGGTGAGACGTCGTAGAAGGCTTCAATCATGACTGGCCCTCCTCATCTGTGTCATCGCCATCCCAGTAGTCCTCTTCGCGGCCGAGCAGGCCCCGAATGACGAACCAGCCGACCATGACCGCCAGCACGAAGGCACCAAAGCCCCACATGGCGTAAAAGCCGTAGAACTCGGCCAGATGCACGTATTCATGGCGGTGATGGAAAAAATCGACGGCCACGAAACCAAGCGTCGCGACCAGGAAAATCCAGATCATCGAGGATTTCAGCCACGCCGCGTCGAGCCACAGGAAGGGCCGGGCGACCGGGTGGATCAATTCATCATGTTTGCCGTTTTGATCGCTCACAGTGCGGCCTCCGCAGCAAGGTTCGACGACAGGAAGACCGGCGCCAGATAGTCACGCAGCGGTCCGATCAGGAAGAAGAGCACGATCACCCCGGCGGCCGTGATGACCGGCGGCAGGATGACCAGCATGGGCGGCTGTTTCTTCAGCTTGGCCTCGGCCGGCGGCGAGAAGAAACCGCGCGCCGACAAGGGCAGCAGGTAAGCGACATTGAGGATGGAGGAGGCAATCAGCGCCACCATCAGCCAGCCATGCCCGCTGTCCCAGGCGCCCTGCAGCAGGAAGAGTTTCGGCCAGGAGCCGCCCAGCGGCGGCAGGCCGATGATCGACAGCGCACCGACCGTATAGGCGATGAACAGCCACGGCATGTAGCGACCCAGCCCGTCCATCTGCGATATCTCGGTCTTGCCGGTGGCGGTATAGATCGCGCCGGCACTCATGAAGAGGGTGATCTTGCCCCAGGCGTGCATGACGATCTGCAGCGCCCCGCCGAGCATGGCCAGCGGCGAGCCAAGCATCACGCCCAGCGTCACATAAGACAGCTGCGACACGGTCGAGAAAGCCAGCCGGGCTTTCAGATTATCCTTGGTCATGGCGACCACGGAGGCCAGCACGATCGAGATACCGGCAATCCAGGCCAGCGCGTCGGCGGCGGGAGTGATGGCGATCAGCCCCGGTCCGAAGATATAGGTGCCCACTTTCAGCATCGCGAAGACACCGGCCTTCACCACGGCCACGGCGTGCAACAGGGCCGAGACCGGGGTCGGTGCAACCATGGCGTTGGGCAGCCAGGGATGGACCGGCATCAGCGCCGCCTTGCCGATCCCGAAGGCGAACAGGACCAGCAGCACACTGGAGATCGCCGGCGTGATCTCGTTGATGGCCAGCAGGCCACCGGCCACGAAGTCGGTCGATCCGGCGAGGAAATGCGTGGCGATCACGGCCGGCAGAAGCAGGCCGATCGAGGTGCCCAGCAGGATGGAGAGATAGATCGCCCCGCCCCGCTTGGCCTTGGCATCACCCTTGTGTGTGACCAGCGGATAGGTCGACAGGGTGAGCACCTCGTAAAAGAGGAACATGGTCAGGAGGTTGCCCGACAGGGCCACGCCCATGGCACCGGCGATGGCGATACAGAAACAGACATAGAAACGGGTCTGGTTCTTCTCGTTATTGCCGCGCATATAGCCGATCGAATACAGCGAATTGACGATCCACAGGCCCGAGGCGACGGCGGCAAAGATGGCGCCCAGCGGTTCCAGCTTGAAGACCAGGTGCAGACCGGGCGCCAGCGTCGCCAGGTTCAGCGTCGGATGGCCCTGGGCCACCTCCACCAGATAGGCAACATTGAAGGCCAGCAGCACGGCAGCGATCAGGGTCGCCGCTTCGCGCAAATTCGGGCGCGAGCCCAGCAGGGCCACGAAGACACCGCCCATGGCCGGAATGACCAGCGCCAGTGCGAGGGAGAGTTCAGGCGTCCACATCAGATCAATTCCCTCCCATCACGGCATTCGCCGCCGACCGGGCCAGCCAGACCAGCGGGTCGGCGTGGAAGAAGAAGTAGATATTGGCCAGCGCCAGCACCGACATCGGCACCAATACCATCCACGGTGCCAGCCGGCGCTGCGTCAGCTCGCCATGATGGCTGGGCGGCGCATCCATCCAGATCGCTGACAGGAGCCGGGCGACATAGGCCAGGGCCAGCAGGGAGGACAGCATCAGCGCCGCCACCGCCCACCACCAGCCGCGCTCCAGCGCCGCGGTGACGAGATACCATTTCGAGGTGAAGCCGACGGTCAGCGGCACGCCGACCAGCGACAGGCCGGCAATGGTGAAGGCCATGGCGGACGCCGGCATGGTCTTGCTCATCCCGGCCAGGTCCTTGATCCGGCGAACGCCGAAATTGAGCGCAAACGCCCCCAGCGCCATGAACAGGGCGCCTTTCATCAGGGCGTGGTTCATCAGGTGAAGAATACCGGCCGACAGGCCCGCCGCCGTCCCCATGCCCAGACCCAGCATCATGTAGCCGACCTGGGCGACCGAGGAATAGGCCAGCAGGCGCCGGGCATCAGTTTGGAAAACGGCCTGCAGGGAGGCGACCACCATGGCAATGGTGCCGACGACCGCAAACAGCCAGGTGAAGGACATCGACACGAAGCTGACATCGGGATGGAAGACCGAGAACAGGAAGCGGATCAGCGCGTAAAACGCCACCTTGGTCGCCGTCGAGGCGAGGAAGGCGGTGACGAAATTCGGCGCGAAGGCATAGGCATTCGGCAACCAGACATGCAGCGGGAACATCGCCGCCTTGAGGCCCAGCCCGACCACGATGAAGGCAAAAGCGGCCTGGGTGACCCGGTTATGGCCGGTCTCTTCCAGGATCGCCGCCATGTCGGCCATGTTGAGCGTGCCGGTGGCCATGTAGAGGAAGCCGACGCCGATCACGAAGAAGGTCGCCCCGATCGTGCCGAGGACGAGATAATTATAGCTCGCCGTCAGCGCCCGCCGATCCTTGCCCGCCCCCATCGCAATGATGGTGTAGGTGGCGATCGAGGAGATTTCGAGGAAGACGAAAACGTTGAAGGCATCGCCGGTGATGGTCACGCCCAACAGGCCGGCAAAGCACACCAGGAAGGCGGAATAGAACAGCGCCTGCTTGTTCTCGGCGATCTCGTCGCCCACGCTCGGCAGGGCGTAGATCACGCACAAAAGCCCGACAATGCCGACCACAAGCAGGAGCGGAATGTTGAGCATGTCGACGCGGTATTCGATACCGATCGGCGGCGCCCAACCGCCCAGATGATAGGAAATCACGCCACTTTCGACGACCTGACCGAGCAGGTTGAGGGCGAAGAGGGCAACGATGGCGGCGGTGATCAGCGTCACCAGCCAGCCCAGTCGCCCGTTTGGCATCAGCGCTGCGACAGCCGCCATGATCAGCGGTATGACGACAATCAGCGCAGGCGCGTGCACGGCGAGGCCCGCCGGCAGGAAGTCAGCCAGAAACTGCATTATTCGGCGCTCCCGGATTCAAGCGAATAATCGGCGGCATTGAGCGCATCATCCTCGATGGTGCCGTAGGCCTCGCGGATGCGCACGACCAGTGCCAGACCCACCGCCAGCGTCGCCACGCCGACCACGATCGCGGTCAGGATCAGCACGTGCGGCAGCGGGTTCGAGTAAAGGACTTGAGCGGCCTGATGGGCCGCATCAACGGCATGATCGGCCGCCTCGGCGGCGTGGTCGGTGGCGGCCGCCGCATGATCAGCGGTTTCGGCGCCATGACCGGCATCTTCGCCGTGATTCCCGTCATCGGCGATGATGGGCGGCCCGCCGCCAAACACCTTGCCGATGGTGATGTAGAGCAGGAAGACCGAGGTCTGGAACAGCGACAGGCCGACCAGTCGCTTGACCAGATTGCCGGTGGCGATGACCACGTAAAGCCCGATCATCATCAGGATGATAATGGGGATGTAGTTGAAACGTTCGGCGAGGATTTCCAGCATCGCTACCACTCCTCGTCCGGGATATCCGGCACCCGGCCGGCAAAGGCATAGAAGATCGCCAGCATCACCGACGACACCGTGGTCAGAACGCCGAGCTCGACCAGCAGGATGCCGTAATGCTGGCCGGTATGGTGGCCCTGGTCGGGGTGCAGCGCGTCATAATCAAGGAAGTTCAGCGGCTCGCCGGCCCCGTTCATGAGCAGGGTCGCAATCCCGACACCGGCATAGATCAGCACACCGGCAGCGGCGCCGTAACGCACGACGGTCGGCGGCACCGCGCGGCGGGCCTCGTCCATGCCGAAAATCAGCGCGTAGAGGATGACGGCGACGGCGATGATGACACCGGCCTGGAAGCCGCCACCGGGACCGAAATCACCATGAAACTGAACATACAGCCCGAACACCACGATGAGCGGGATCAGGAGTTTGGAAATGACCCGAAGGATCAGGTGCGGTGACATATCAATCCTCCTCCTCATCCTTGCGACGCGCGCCGGAGCCAAAGCCCAGCAGCAACATCACGCCCAAAGCCGCAGTGAAGACGACGACCGTCTCGCCGAACGTGTCATAGCCGCGATAGCTGGCCAGCACGGCCGTCACCACATTGGGAATTTGAATGTCCTGCGGCGTCCGCTCCATGAAGTCACGGCCGAGATAGGCATTGGCCGGGCTCTCGGCATCGCCATAGACCGGCATGTCCGGGATGGCGAAAAACAGCGCCGCACCCGCAGCGGCGACCACCGCAAAGGCGGCCCAGTGACGCCCCGCCCCGGCCGGCTCGCTCTCGCGGGCGGTCAGCAGCATGGCGCCCAGCATCAGCACGGTCGAGATACCGGCGCCGACCGCGGCTTCAGTGAAGGCGACGTCGACCGCATCCAGCGACACGAACCAGGCGGCGCACAGCAGCGAGTAGACGCCCGTCAGCATCACCACGGCGAACAGGTTGCGCAGGCGGACGATCGCAAAACCGACCGCCAGCAACATGGCGATCAGCAAATAGTCCAGATACTGGGTCAGATCGGCATGGTTCATTTCGGACCCTCCGACGTGGCGGTATCAGCCGGATGTTTCGGCTTGAAATGCGACAGGTCCGGCTTCTGTCCGGCCCGGTGCGCGGCATTGGCAATCGCGTGGGTTGCGGTCGGGCTGGTCAGGAAGAGCAGAAGACCGACCAGGGCCAGCTTGGCGGCAGTCTGCCAGTCACCGGCCTGGGCGATCAGGCCGAGAATGATCAGCTCGGCGCCCAGCGTGTCGGTCACGCCGGCCGCATGCATGCGGGTGTAAAAATCAGGCAGGCGCATCACGCCCGTCGCACCGGCGATCACGAAGACCAGGCCGACGGCCAGGGCTCCGATCGAGAAGACGTCGCGGGCGTGCTGGAAAATCTCGGCGGCGCTCATTTCTCGTAATCCCCGTCCAGGGCCCGGCGCAGCGACATTTGCGCCAGGGCGATTTCCAGCGAGCGATAGCGGAAGAATTTCAGGATCGCGATGGTCGCGACGAAATTGATCAGCGCGTAGAGCAGCGCGATGTCGATGGCATCCTGGCGCCCGACCAGCGCCGAAAAGACCAGCAGGAAGAGCACGGTCTTGGTGCCGAAGGAATTGGCAGCCAGCACGCGATCATAAAGCGTCGGACCGGCAAACAGTCGGGCCAGCATGATGGCCATCGCCACGGCCATCCCGATGGCGACAAGGAAAGTCAGGAAGGTCATCAGTTCGCCTCTCCCGTTGCCATACCCGTCTTGCGGCCGTCGGAAGCAACATCCGAACGGGCGCCCATTTCCGCGAATCCGGCCGGGTCGGTGAAGGAATTGTCCAGCGCGTGGACCAGGAAACCGTCATCCTCGACATCCACCGTCACCGTGCCCGGCGTCAGCGTGATCGAATTGGCGAACACGCTGCGACCCAGATCGGAGCGTTGCTCTGCCGACACCCGGATCAGGCGCGGCTCGACCTCGACTTCCGGCTTCATCACCAGACGCAGCACCGCCAGATTGGCCTTGACGATCTCGCCGCCCAGCCAGCCCCAATAGGTGAACAGCGCCAATGCCGGACCGATCGGAACGGTCTCACGATCAACAATGCGCATACGGTAGGTCAAGGCGACCGTGCCGATGATGCTGAGCAAGCCCAATCCCATCACGATGGGATAATCCCCGGACAGGGTGAACGGGCCGGACAAGGTGAGCCAGAGCGCCACCAGAATGGCGGTCAGGCTGATGCCATAGAACATGGAAACTCCCCGCGCGATAACGCTGCTTCCCCGGTAATTAGCTTCTCAGACGAGTCTTGACCAGATAAAGCGGCCGGGAAGATGCAGACGCACTTGCAGTAGGGATATTCGGGTTGGTGGCGCGTACCGACCGCGACTGGCGTCACTGGCGCGACCCCGAATGGCAAGACCACCACGACACCATCCAAATGTCGGCTCCTGTGGACCAAAGCCTCCGTCCAGCCGCCGCACTGGACGCCACGGCTCAATCGCCCCAGAGTCAGACCCACGCAGACACAAAGGCCCCGATGCCTCGCCTTGCCATCATCATCAATCCGCGCGGCGGCACGCTGGCCCGTGAGGGCGCGCCGCTGCTGGACGCGCTCAAGGCGCATGACAGCGTGCAGCAAGTGGAAACACTGGAGGGCGACGCGGCAAAGGTCCTGTCCGCCATCAAGCTCGACCGTGTCGACGCGCTCGCCATCGCCGGCGGAGACGGGACGATTCGCGCTGTCACGGCGGCGGCGATGGAGGCGCGCTGCCCGCTCCCCCTTCTCCCCCTGCCGCTGGGAACCGCCAATCTCCTGCCGCGAGCGCTCTACGGCGATCGCGATGCGCTGAGTCTGCTTGATGAGGCTGACGGGTTTGAGCGGCATGACCTCACCGCCGGCGCGCTGGACGGCCATCTCTTCCTGATCGCGGCCGCGATCGGTTTCCCGACTGCCCTCGCCCGGGCCCGCGAAAGCCTGCGTGATGAAGATCGACGCCACAAACTGGCCGGCGCCATGCGCAACGCCATCGCCTCGCTGGGACAGGCTTTCCGGCCGCGCCTGACATGCCGCTTTGACGATCGCCCGGCGAAAGGTCGCGCCTCCGGCCTCTATGTCACCCTCGCCACCGATCCGCTGCACGAGACCATCGCGCCGGATCCGGAAACGGCCGACCAGCAGGGTGAAGCCACGAGCTTTGCGGCCGTGTTGACCCGCTGGCGGCATATCGGCGACATGGCCGCTGCGCCCGTCGATACGCTGACCCGCACCGATAATCCCGATGCCCGGACCCGACCGATCGCGTTCAATGTCGCAGAGATACGCTCGCGCAAACCGCTTGCCGCCATGATTGACGGCGAACCGTTGACGCTCGGGCGCCACGCCCGCATCGCCCGCCTTCCCGACCCCGTTACCGTGCTGAAGCCGTCCGAATGACCCGTATCATCCATATCGCCGATCTGCATTTCGGCGCCGAAGACGCGGAACTGGTGGCCGGTTTCGAGGCGGCCTGCGCGGCGCTTGAGCCCGATCTGATCGTCGCGGCCGGCGACTTCACCCAGGCGGCGCGCTGGCGTGAACTGAATGCGGCAGCGGCAATGTTTGAACGCATTGGCAAACCGGTCGTGGGCCGGCCGGGCAATCATGACGTCCCGGTCTACGCCCCGGTCGAACGGGCCTTGCGGCCCTGGCGGCGCTTTGAGCGTGCCCTGGGTCACCAGATCAAACCTGCCTGGCGGAACGAAGCCCTGCAGGCCGAGACGCTGCACACCGCCCGCCGCGCACAATGGCGCCCCGACTGGTCTCTGGGCCGCGCCGCCGACCGAGACATCGCCCAAGCGCTCGATGGTTTCGCCCAGGCCGGCGACCGGGTCCGCGTCCTGGCTTGTCACCACCCGCTGATCGCGCCGCGTCCCGACGATCCACGCGCGGCCACCCGCAACGGACTTGCCGCCGCCCGACGTCTGTCAGCCGCTTGCGATCTGGTCCTGACCGGCCATCTGCACGAGACCTTCGTCCTGCCCGCGCCCGATCCGGATCAGACCTGCTGGTTCATCGGCACCGGCACCACCTTCTCGCGCCGGACAAGACAGGAGACGGCCAGCTTCAACCTGATCGATATCAATGCGGACGGGATCCGGATGACCCGGCAGGAAAGTGCGCCGGACGGCAGCTTTGCGGCCGGGCAGGTCTGGGAGCTGGAGCGGCGGCAGAGCTAGGCGATCGTCACAAGGTCCTCGCCCTTGATGGGCGAGGTGGATTGTCGCGCCAGCGACAAGACGGAGTGGGTGACAGGCGGTCGGTGACAGAACACTCTCGCGCCTCACCCCTTCCGACCCGAGGCTCCGCCTCGGCCCACCTTCCCCATCAAGGGGAAGGCCCCAAAGAAGCCCCCTATTTCCCGCCCTTGTCTTCCATGGACAGGTTCCAGTAGCGCAGCACCGTCTGGGCTTTTTCCACCGAGAGACTGTCATAGACCTTGCGGGCCTGGGCCACCGGTTCGCTGGTCAAGGAACGGCCGAGGCCGCGCCAGAAATGCTCGAAGCTGGCCCATTTCATGCCCGTCGCCTTGCACAGGATCGCCGCCGGCTCGCCGGCCATGTCGTCGACCATTTGCAGCACCAGGCGGCGATCGACATTGGCGAGGGTCGAAATTTCGGTGATGATTTCCGGCAGCGCCCCGTCCATCGACATCGCTTCCATCGTGCCTTCCAGCGAGCCATAGGGGCTCAGCTCGGCGGCGTCGCGATTGCGTTGACGGCGATCAATATAGCGCAGGATCCGGCTCACCATCGGATCGGACCACCCCTCCTCGGCGGCCATCGGGAAGATGTCTTCGGAGGCGTCGATGAGAATGGTGCGATCAACGGCGAAGCGCTCGAGGATCTGGTAGCGGTCGACATGTTCGCAGGTCCAGAACAGGCGGAAGGCCTGGGTCGGACGCAATTCCTCGCGGCGGATCAGCAAATGCGCGAAATTGCTCTCATCCGCCGCCATGCCGACCAGATGGTCAACCGTGGGCATGGCGAGGACGGCCGTCTTGTTGCGCAGGATGCGTTCAATCACCGGTGTTTCGCTACCGGCGGCCAGGGCCGCCGAGACGGTCGCCGACAGGTTCTCGCGCTTGGCCAGGGCCAGGCGGTGCTGCAGCTTGCCGACCCGGGCGACCTCCATCATGTCGAAATCGGACAGGGCGAGGCAATCTTCCAGGATCGGCGCGGCGACCTCGTATTCGTCACAGGCGAGCGTGCGCAACAGGCGGTGCGGCGCATCGCTCAAACCGGACAGGCGCTTGGCGCAACGCTTGCGCAGATCGACATCGCTGGCGCGGATCACATCAAACAGGAGATCGCCCACGATCCAGCGCTCGCGCGGCGTGATCCGGCTCGACGGCAGACCGACAATGTCGGCGAGGCGCTTGGCCAGGATCGCACGCGTGCGAGATGCAACGGGCTCGTTGAGCTCAAAGGGTTCGGCATTCGCCATTGTCGGGCCTGTCAGATCCAGTCTGCCGGACAGGATGAGGCCTGCGCGTTAATGAATGGTAGGGATGCACGGCGCAATCGCGCCGTCGCGGTCACCCCTTGCCGACAAGCGGCAACTTGTCCCGGTCCATCCATGTCACCACCGCCGCGACAGCCGCAAAGACAATCGCCATGCCGAACAACATGGGCGAGCGCTCATAGCCGCCATCTGCCGTGAAGGCGACCGGGGCATTGATGCCGAGCCAGGGCGAGAGGTGGAAGACGATCGCACCGCCGATCACAGCCAGCGACAGGGCCGCGCCGAAACCCTCGAAGCGTTTGAGGAAAACCCCGGCCAACAGGAGCGCGGCGGCAAGAATCTCCAACACACCGGTCAGCACCCGAACCTGTGGCTCAAAGAAGGCCAGGCCCGACTGCTCCGCGATGTACTGGAAAACGGGATTGGCATCACCGAATTTCTGCAACCCCATGAAGATCAGGAAGGCCGCGAGAAGGAGGCCGAGGCCGGGTTTGATGAATTTCATTATTCGCCCCATTTGGCTCTGTTTCGGACCAGTCCGATTTGCTTAAGGCCAACATGTTGCTAGACAAGGCGCAATACAAATCACGCCGGATCACAGAAACGGCGATCCCCAGTCCGCACGAGACCCGATCACCCCTTGCCCGTTTTTCGTCCCCTCGCCGGCAATCGCAAACTGCGCATGCCGCCCTTCGGCGCCTATCTGGTCCTCGTGGCCGGCTGGTTTTTCGGATTCGGCCTGCAGACCACCCTGTTTCCCGGTGTCATCACCTTCACCCTGCAGGAAAGCCCGGAACGGCTCGGACTGGCGCAGGCCGCGCTGACGGCACCGATGATGCTGCTGCTGCCCTTTGCCGGCGTGCTAGCCGAGCGCAAGGACCGGCGCGGCATTGTCTTCTACTTCTACATCTTCGCCGGCCTGTCGGCGGGCGCGCTGGGCCTGATGCTGCTGACCGGCCATCTGACCTATTGGGTGATGGTGTGTTTCGCCCTGCTGATCGGGGTCGCCGGCGGCTTTGTCATGCCGGCCCGCGACAGCGCCATCAATCCGGTGGTCCGCATCTCGGCCCGCACCCGCCATGGCGGGATCGAACTGCAACGGGCGGTCGTGATGGCCTCGGCGGTCCAGTTCGGGGCCCAGATCGCCGGCATGGCGGTCGGCTATTTCGCCGCCTACACCGGCCCCGGCGCGCTCTTCCTGATGCAGGCCGCCGGCCTGTGCATTGGTGGCGTTTCCGCCGCCTTCCTGCCGCGCTTGGGCTCCAAGCGTGACAAGTCCACCGCCCACCCGATGGAAGACCTGGCCGACGGGGTGAAGGCCGTTTTCACCTCTCCGGTGCTGATGCCGATGACGCTGATCATGATCGCGCTCGGCGTTCTGGTCGTGGGCGGCTCCTTCCTGGTGCTGATCCCGCTGATCATCCGCGAGAGCTATGGCGGCGGATTTCCGGAGATTGCCAGCCTGATGGTCGCCTTCTGGGTCGGCGCCCTGGTCGCCAATGTGGCGCTGGTGAAATTCGGCCAGATCGAGCGGCCCGGACGGGCGCTGATCCTGGCCCAGGCGGTGACCGTGATGGCGACCGGGGCCTTCTATTTCCACCTGCCCTTCTGGTCGCTCTATTTGCTGGTGTTCGGCTGGGGGCTGGGTGCCGGTGTGGCCATCTCGCTGTCGCGTTCAGTGGTCCAGGAACAGGCCCCGCCGGACAAGCTGGCCCGTGTCATGTCGGTCTACCAGCTCGGCCTGTTCGGCGGCATGCCGGCCGGTGCCGTGTTGATGGGCGTCGTGGTCGGCCAGCTCGGTCCGAACCTGTCAGCCCTGATCCCGATGGTCGGGCTGGGTGCGGTGCTGTTGGTCATCTGCCTGACCACGCCCATATTGTCGGTGAAGCGCGGCGAGGCCCATGGCCTGCCGGCGCCCGATACCGCTGCCACGCCCCCTGCCACGCCGGAGTAAACCATGCCACGACTGAGTGCTGCCGAGATCGAGGCCCTCAAGGCCAAGCTCGATGCCGACACCCATGCCATCGCTTTCGAGGAAGGCACAGAGCGCGCCTTCACCCACCCGTTCAACGCCGAAAAGCGCGACGGAAGCTATCACTGCAAGGTCTGCGACATCCCGCTCTTCGCCTCGGACCACAAATATGACAGCGGTTCCGGCTGGCCATCCTTCTGGCAGCCCGTCGAGGGCGACAATGTCGAGACCAAGACCGATTTCAAACTGCGCCTGCCGCGGACCGAAATCCACTGCGCCAATTGCGGCGCCCATCTCGGCCATGTCTTTCCCGACGGGCCACAGCCGACCGGTCAGCGCTTTTGCACCAATGGCGGCGTGCTGGACTTTAAGCCCGGCGACGGCGAGAAGTAGGCCACACACTTGAGGGGAAACAGATGCGTTATTTGCCGCTTGCCAGGCGGATGGGCGTGGGACTTGCCGGTCTCGCACTCGTCGCCTGCAGCCAGGAGACTGACATGACGTCCGACAATCCGGCCGCGACCACCGCCGCCGTCAACACCCATGGCGCCCTGATCACTCGCGCCCAGGGCCTTGAAGCGCCGCGCGCCGAACAACGCCCGGTCACCATCGAACAGGTCGGCTTTACCCGGGTCGACGAGTATCAGTGGATCAAGGACGAAAACTGGCAGCAGGTGATGCGCGAGCCGGAAGTTCTGGACAGCGATGTCCGCGAGCTCCTGGACGCGGAAAACGCCTATCTCGACAATGTCATGGCACCGACCGAGGCGCTGCAGGAACGGATTTTCCAGGAGATCCGCGGCCGCATCAAAGAAGATGACAGCTCGGTCCCCGAGCGCGATGGCGACTATGCCTACTACACCCGCTATCGCGAAGGCGGCCAGTATCCGGTCTTTGCCCGCCGTCCGGTCGATCCGGAAACCGGTGAGCCGATGGGTGAGGAAGAAGTCCTGGTCGATGGCGATGCCGAAGCGGCCGATTTCGACTATCTCGATTTTTCCGACATGGAACACTCGCCCGACCACCGCTATGTCGCCTTCGGCGTCGATGTGCGCGGTTCGGAATACTATGAAATCCGGGTCAAGGACGTGGCCACCGGCGCCATCGTCGCGACCCTGACCGATGAAAGCTCGGGCGATTTCACCTGGGCCAATGACAGTGCCACCCTGTATTGGGTCTGGCGTGACGATAATGGCCGCTCCAAGCGCGTCTATCGCCAGCCCGCCAATGGCGGCCCGTCCGAGCTGGTCTATGAAGAGCCCGATGACGGCTTCTTCGTCTCGGTCGGCCTGAGCGACAACAACAACCACATCATCATCAATGCCGGCGGTCACACCTCCAACGAGATGCGGCTGATCGACGCCAATGATCCGGCCGCCGAGCCGGTCCTGATCGCGGCGCGTGAGGATGATGTCGAATACTATCTCACCGAAGCCAGTGACCGCTTCTATTTCCGGACCAATATCGACGGCGCGGTCGACTACAAGATCATGTCGGCCCCGCTCGACAATCCCGGCCGCGAAAATTGGGAAGATTTTGTCCCGCATCGTTCCGGCACGCTGATCAATGGCGTCATCGGCTTTGCTGACTGGCAGGTTCGCGTCGAGCGTGAGAACGCCCTGCCGCGTATCGTCGTCCACGAATACGCCACCGGTGAAGAATACAATATCGACTTCGACGAGGAGGCTTATTCGCTGGGCGCCTCGGCCGGATACGAGTTCGCCACCGACATTCTGCGTTTCTCCTATGAAAGCCCGTCAACGCCGGAAGAGACCTATGACTTCAACCTGCGCAGCCAGGAGCGCACGCTGCTGAAACGCCAGGAAGTCCCATCGGGTCACTATCCGGAAGACTATGTCGTCCGTCGCATCATGGCGCCGGGTCATGACGGGGCCCAGATCCCGGTCACCATCCTTTACCACCGCGACACGCCGATCGACGGCAGCGCGCCGCTGATGCTCTATGGCTATGGCTCCTACGGCATCACCATTCCGGCCGCTTTCCGCGTCACGCCGCTATCACTGGTCGATCGCGGCATGGTCTATGCCACCGCCCATATCCGTGGCGGCATGGCCAATGGCTATCAATGGTATCTGGACGGCAAGCTCGAGCAGAAGATCAATACCTTCCGCGACTTTGTCTCGGCCGGTGAAGCTCTCGCCGAGCTCGGCTATACGTCCCGCGGCCAGATCGTCGCCTATGGCGGTTCGGCCGGTGGCCTGCTCGTCGGAGCCGCGATCAACCTGCAGCCCGACCTGTTTGCCGGTGCCATCGCCGCTGTTCCCTTCGTCGACGTGATCAACACCATGTCGGATCCGGAATTGCCGCTGACGCCGCCGGAATGGCCGGAATGGGGCAATCCGATCGAAAGCGCGACCGATTATCAGACGATGATCGAATACTCGCCCTACGACCAGATCCAGGAAATGGCCTATCCCCATGTCCTGGCCACGGGTGGCCTCACCGATCCGCGCGTCACCTATTGGGAGCCGACCAAATTCGTCGCCCGGCTGCGCGACCGCCGCACCGATGACGGCCTGACCCTGCTGAAGATGAATATGGGAGCCGGCCATGGCGGCGCCTCCGGCCGCTTCGACAGCCTGCGCGAAACCGCCCTCAACTGGGCGTTTGCGCTGATGGTCGTCGGCCTGGCCGACGATGAGGTGGAAGCCATCGCGGCGGAGTAGCGGCGCGTGTGAGTGAATGAGCAAGGCCCGGATCAATCGATCCGGGCCTTTTTCGTTGCCACGCCATCTCCCCTTGTCATCCCCGCTGAATGTCCGGCGAAGGCCGGACGGAAGGCGGGGACCCAACTGGTCAAACATCTAGGTCCCTGACTTGCGCCCGGCCTTCGCCGGGCGTCCATCAGGGATGACAAACGGGATCAGACTTTGTCGCTTTCCCATGCCCGCATGCCATCCGGCACCACTTCGCGCGGGTCAACGCCGCCCATCTCCCAATAGAGGTCGCGCCAGTCGGGATTGGTCGTCTCGATGAGATTGATTTTCCAGGCCCGCCGCCAGCGCTTGATCCGCTTTTCCCTCGTGATCGCGTTATTCACCAGCTCATGGCTCTCGAACCAGACGAGCTGGTCGACGCCGTAACGCGCAGTGAACCCGCCCGCCTCGCGAACCTTGTGAGCATAGACCCGCGCCAGTAGTTCGCGGGTGACACCGCAATAGAGCGTGCCGTTCTTGTGGGAGGCAAGAAGATATACGTGGAACATGAATGCAATTATAAATTGTAGCATGCGTTTTGTCATCCCCGTCGGATGTCCGGCGTAGGCCGGACGCAGGACGGGGACCTAACTGGTTGCAATCACATAGGTCCCTGACTTTCGCCCCGCCTTTGCGGGGCGTCCATCAGGGATGACAAACATTGGATGGGTTGCGTGGGGGGCACAGCCCCCCCACGCCCCTTACCTATCCATCAAGACGATAGTCGAGCCTTGTCGTCGCACCGCGGAAATAGATGGGTTGACCATTTTCAATCTGCGGGTTGTAGCGCCAGCGGCTGACGGCGTTCAGTGTCGCCTGTTCAAAGGCGCGGCTGTCGCAGGCCAGGGACCGGATATTGGTGGTCTGACCTTGCGGCGTGATGTCGAAGATCACGGTGCAGCTGCCGGAATTGCCCCGGGAGGCCTCTCGCGCCGGGAAGACCGGCTCGATGCGGACAATGGGCATGGGCGAACGATCCGGCGTGACCAGGCCACCTGTATGGCTGATCTCCGTCGGCGCCACCGGCGGCAGGGCGTAGGTGACACCATCGCCCGGATCGGTCGGCACCGCGCGATCCACCGGCAGGCGTTCAATCGGCGGCGGCGGTTCGACCGGCGGGATTTCGGTGATGTCGATGCGAACATCCAGTTCGGTGTCGTCGGGAACGTCGTTGATCACGAAGCGCGGCGTCTCGCTTTGCTGCACCCGCTCCACCATCGGAACGGCGATCAAATCGCGCATCAGCAGGAAAAGTCCGACGGTGATCGCGGCCGCAACCGGCAAGACCATCGGGGTACGAAGATTCTGGATCATGGCTGTCATTGAACAAGCCTCCCCACGGGCGTGTTCTGCATGGCCTCACAGAGGTATGCCCCAAGATCCGGCCAGGGGCCCGGCGCCGTCCACCGGCGTCGGGTTGGCCGGTGCGGGTCGGCCTCACAACACGAGGCCTCGCCGCACTGTCAGCCTCGCCCCCGGTCGGGGCAGAAGCGGGGCGCAATCGCGGTCAATTGGGGCGATTGCGGGGTCATGCGCGGGCGTCGCGCCGACCGCAAGTCCGGCCGGTCAGATCCGTTCCGACGCCGGCAGGCGATTGCCATAGGTGTCGAACCAGGGCTCGCACATGGCCGGTATATCGAGTACGCGGCGCCCTTCGCTGTCATACTCGTCCTCGGACACCACCACTTGGCGACGGGCGCGTTCGATCGCGATTTCGCAGGTCTCGATCGTGGTCAGCCTTTCCAGTCGCTCTCCGGCCGCGAGAATCTCCCGCTTCGAGGCGATGAATTCCAACCAGCCCTGTGCCGCTGCACGGGAATACTCCCACTCCAGCGCGCGCCGGAAGGCGCGGGTGGCGCCAGTCAGATCATCCTGTTCCATGCGGGCATTGCCGACATAGGTCCAGGTATCGCCGGGCCGGACGAGGCCGCCGCGATTGATCGCCTGGACGAACATCGCCTCGGCGTCGGAAAACCGCGCCGCCCGGTAGAGTGCTTCGCCATAGGCCTCATAGTCGCGCCCGATACCGGAGGTCGTGGCCACACGTTCCAGCACCGGCAGGGCACGCTCCCACTCGCGGGCATGACGCCAGAGATTGGCCAGAAGCTGCATATTGCGGACCGACGCCTCGACACGGCCGGCATTGAGCTCGCGCTCCAGCATCACCGCACCGCCATAGGGATAGTCGTAATAGGAATAATACTGCGCCAGCCGCACCAGCTCCTCGCTCGAGGTCAGCATGCCGCCCAGATACATGATGCGATTGACCTCGAAGGCGTCGCTCTCGCGGCGGGTCTGGGCGAGCAGGGACGCATAGCTGGTCCAATTGGCTTTCTCGGCCGGCCAGCGGGCCACCATCTCCTCCATCAGTGATAACTGCTCGGTCACGAGCCCGAGCTGTTGGAAATAGTAGAGCAGGACCGAGAAGTGCTGCCGCCCGTCCGCGCCTTCGGCTTCGGTCAGGCGATAATAGTTGCGGGCATGCGGCAGACCGCCATCATGATCCTCGTCCTGGGCATAGGCCTGGGCCAACCGCATGGCGAGGTCGGCATTCAGGGTGACACCACGCGCCAACGCCGCCTCGATCTGGTTGATCCCGGCCCGGTATTGGCCATCGACCATCAGCAGCTGGCCGGTATTGATGCGCAGGGCATTGACCTCCTCGTCAGGCAGCACAGCCAGCGAGATGACGGTGCGCCAATCACTGATCGCGCCGGACATGTCGTCCAGTTCGTAGCGGGCGCGGCCGCGCTGGCGCAGCAGGACGGCACGTTCATAGGCGCTCAGCGCCCGGCCATCGATCAGGGCTGTATAGCCCGCCACGGCCTCACTCCAGGCTTCCTGCCCCTCGAGTTCGATCAGTTCGAGCAACCGGCTCCCCACGCCCGGCGACAACACGCCGGCCGGTCGGTCATCATCTTGCGCAAGTGCGGTCGGCAGGCCTGTCGTTGTGAGTGTGAGAACGAGAATGAGCGCCGCCACTGCAAGGCGGGGCCATCCGGCGCCAAACGCCGGGCGATCCGATCTGTCCATGTGCTTCTCCCCAAGTCATGACGCGAACTCCCCAGCCCGTCATTACCGTCATGTAATGAAAGCTTCGGCGGCCAAGACGGCGGGAATGTGGCTATTTGGGGTTGTTTTGAAGGCCCGAAGCGCGAGATGCGCGACCGGACCGTTCTTCGCACAATGAAAAACGCCCCGGCTGCAGCAGCCGGGGCGTCAATCATTTTTGGTTTTGGACGTCGGGATCAGCCAGCGTCGGCCTCCGAAGCTTCCGCTTCAGCAACTTCACTCAATTGCTCGCCATGGACGTTGTAGAGGTCGGAACAACGCTCCGGTACATCGACCACGATGCGACCATTCTCGTCGACATCACCCAGCAGGGTGGCGGTTTCGAGCAAATCGCTGATCGAGAAACGGCACTCGTCCTGACGGACCTGCTCGCGAATCCGCACGCGGTCGCGTGCCGCCCGCTGACGGTTGGTGATGAAGGTCGCCCAGCCATTGGCGGTGCGGCGGGAATACGGGTAGCGCGCACCTTCGCGGAAGGCCGCCAGTGCCGATTCCTCGCGGCCCAGCTCGGCCCGCACATTGCCCAGCAAGGTCCATGCGTCGCCCGGACGGTCAAGACCGCCGCGGTTGAGCGCTTCCGTGAAGGCATCTTCGGCTTCATCCAGCTGGCGGCGCTGCCACAGGGCTTCGGCCAGCTTGAGGAAGTCATCCCCGTCACCGGTCAGCTGAGCCAGCTGGCGCAGCACCGGAATGGCCCGCTCCCACTCGCGCGCCTGGCGCCACATATTGGCCAGGAGGTTGAGATTGTTACGGGTCCGCTCGACAGCGCCGGAGTTGAGCTCGCGCTCAAGGATGACGGCACCGCGATAGGGGTATTCATAGAAGGAATAGTATTGCGCCAACGCCACAATCTCACGGCTCTCGGTGAGCATGCCGTTGATATACATGATCTTGTTGGCTTCGAACGCATCCTGCTCGCGACCGGTCTGTGCCAGCAGCGACGCGTAGGAGCGCCAATTGCTCTTTTCGGTCGGCCAGCGCTGCACCATCTCTTCAATGATGCGGAACTGGTCCGGGACGCGCTCGAGCTGCTGATAGAAGAACAGCATCAGCGAATAGTCACCGCGTACCCGCTCGGACGCCGGTTGGGCGTTCCAGAAACGCTCGGCCCACACCACACCTTCGCGATAACGCTCAGCCTGGGCATAGGCTTGCGCCAGCATCCGCATCACGCGCGGATTGATGCCCTCATTGCCGAGCACGGCGACCGCAGCTTCGAGTGCCTGGATGCCCTGCGAATATTGACCCTCGGCAATGTAAAGCTGGCCGATATTGATGCGCAGGTCAGCGACTTCCTGGGGCAGCATGGCGCCGGTGGCGATGGCTGCTTCCCAGTCCTGGATGGCACGTGAAACCTGTTCCAGCTCATAATATCCACGCCCCCGCATCTGCAGCGAAATCATCCGCTCATACGGGTTGATCCCGGAATTGCCCAAGGCCCGCGTCAGGGCTGTGATCGATTCCTGAAACTGGTCATTGGCCTGGAATTCCTGGGCTTCCAGCACAATCTGGCCGATCGCCGCCGAGAAAACCCGCTCAGCCTGGTTTTGCTCGGAGTCTTCCTCGTTATTATTCCGCCGGCGCTGGGCATCGGCGTCGGAGATCATGACCCCGGCCAGCGAAACGGCGAGGGCAAGGGTCGCGACAGAGCGCAACAGGCCCGATGTATCGAAACCGTTGAAACGGATCATCGATGGCTCCTTCATACCGACCCCAACTCCCCGGGTCGGCTTTCCAAAATCTCACGGGATGCGGACCGCCTTGGTCCTTGGTTCATCCCAGGTGGCCAGTGGAGCGCGGCAGGCCAAGGCCCGCCGCGCCCGGATCACTATTCGGCCAAGCGGAAGTCGAAGCGGGTCTCCACGCCACGGCGGGCGACAGGAACACCATTTTCGACTTTCGGATTGTACCGCCAACGCTCGACAGCCCGGGTCGATGCGCGCTCGAAGAAGGAGCTGTCGCAGCGATAGATGTCGATATTGGTCGGCGTTCCGTCCGGCGTCACATCGAAGCGAACCCAGCAGCTGCCCTCAATCCCGCGCTCCGCAGCACGAAGCGGGTATTGCGGCTCGATCCGGACCAGCGGCTGTGCATCACGGTCGGAGACCGAGAAATTGACGCTGTCCGAGTTGAGCTGCGGGGCCTCGAAATCCGGAATCGCACCCATGACGGTGGCGAGACCTTCCGACGGCTGTTCCGCACGCTGCCGCTCGATCTGCGGCGGCGGGGGTGGCGGATCGACCTGCTGGACATCCTCGATCGTGGTGTCGCGGCGGCGGGCTTCCACCTCGGCCACTTCATCATTGATCGAGAAGACGATGTCCTCGGCTTCCTGCTCCTGCTCGACGGCATCGGTCTTGATCAGATCCTGCATCACATAGAACAGGAACACCGTGATGATCGCCGCAAGCGGGACGCCGATAACGAGACGAATGAAACTTCCCATTTTCTTTCCTCTCGCTACTGCAACGTCGAAATCTTCACATCGACTTCCATCTCCATGAGGAGCTCCTGGACGTCGAGGATCAGACCGATATTGGCACCTTCATCACCCTGGATCATGGCTTCACCCTTGGGATTTTCTTGCAGCAACTGCTCGATAACCCCGCGGAGCTCATTCATCTCATAGACCCGGCGATTGACCCACACCTCATTGTCCGCAGTCACGGCAACGAGCATGGAGGGGTTCTCGCGCCCTTCGGTCACGGCGTCGGGGCGGACAGTGTCCACACCCGGCTCCTTGATGAAGACGGAGGTCACGATGAAGAAGATCAGGAGGATGAAAACAACGTCCAGCATGGGCGTCATGTTCAGCTCGACGTCTTCCTCTTCGGTATTCACGCGGCTTGCACGTCTAGCCATGAAAACCTCCCCTATCCGTCGGTCTGACGCTGGATCGAAACCGGCACGCCATTGGCGCCCATTTCGTCCCAGATCTGAACGATGATGCCGTGATCAGCTTCGTCATAGACCTCGAGAAGCACTGCCGAGCTCGGCTCTTCCGCCCGGAAGCGGTTGACGGCTGACAGCACGCGATCGACATCGGTCCGAACCTGGTTGACGAAGATCTCATTGTCCCCGTCGACCTGGATCACGATCGGCGGTGCCGCATCCGGCGGCGGATCGTTCGGATTGTCCGCAGGCGGACGCATGTCGATGCCTTCTTCCGACAGGAAGGTGGCGGTGACGATGAAGAAGATGAGCAGGATGAACACGATGTCGAGCATCGGCGTCATGTTCACTTCCGCCTGGTCATCCTGGTGCTTTTGACGGCGTCTCATATCACAGCCCCCTCACCAATCTCGAGCTCGTCCGCCAGCTTCGACACGCGACGCTTGGCAAGGAGTTCGATCTGGTTGGCGAAGATGAGCCCCGAAAGGGACGCCACCATGCCAGCCATGGTCGGGATCGTGGCCCGCGAAACACCGGCCGACATGGCCTGGGCGTCCGAGGAACCCGAAATCGACATGACGTCGAAAACCGAGACCATGCCGGTCACTGTTCCCAACAGTCCGAAGAGCGGAGCGACAGCGACGAGGGTTTTCACCAGCTCGACATTCTGATCGCAACGCGATTTGACCTCCGAGATGAGTTGGTCGCGGATGGCGTGGGCATACCAGCTTTGCCGGTCTGCCCGCGCATTCCACTCCCTCTTTGCCGATTTCGCAAAGCCCTCATGGGCCATGTAGAAATAGGCAAAGCGCTCGAGGATAAAGGCCCACATCACAAATGTTGTTGCCATGATGACAACCAGGACGGGGCCCCCGCGCTCGAGGAACTCCTGAAGGCCGGTTTGTACGGCCTGGAAATCCATAACGCTTCCTCCGGTTAGCCTTGTGCGCGTTCTTCAGCGTGACGGGCAATCATGCCAGCCGCCTGCTCTTCGAGCACTTGCTGAACGCCGCGCGCAAAGCTTTGCGCGAAGCTGTGGATGAACAGAAGCGGGATCGCCGCGATGAGACCCAGAACCGTGGTCATCAAGGCTTCGGAGATACCACCAGCCATGATGCGCGGGTCACCCGTACCGAACAGGGTGATCTGGGTGAAGGTCTTGATCATACCGGTGACGGTACCCAGAAGACCCAGCAGCGGTGCGATACCGGCAGCCAGCTTCAGGAAGTTGAGACCGAATTCGAGCTTCGGCGTCTCCTGCAGGATGGCTTCGTCGAGCTTGAGTTCCATCGTCTCGACGTCTTTGTCCTTGGCACCTTCATAGGCCAGCATAACACGGCCCAGCGGGTTGCCCTTGGAACCGGAAGACTTGCGCTTCTGGCCGGAGACCGCCGCCTGCGTCAGCAGCAGGGTGATCATGCGGAAGATACCGAACAGGGCGGAGATGACGAGCAGGCCGATGATGACCAGGCCGACATTACCCGACTGTTGGATACGCTCATTGATGTCCGGAACATTCTTGTAGATGTCCAGCAGGGCACCGCGCGACGGGTCGACGACACCTTCGACGATCTCGTTCGGATCCGCATTGAACAGGGCCGACGCCGCGCTGATGAAGTTTGCCGGCGGCTGGGCCGGCATGTCCGTCAGCGAGTAGGCACCGGTATTCTCGTTCTGACCCCAGAGGGCGAAACGCTGATTGTTGTTGTAGTTGGTGAAAGCCAGGAAGGGACCGACACGGGTGATCGGAACCGCAGCACCTTCGCCAAGACCGGTGACACGACCATTGAAGGTGACGACCTGCTGCTGCTGGATCATTTCTTCAATGACGCGACGCGGAATGAAATCGAGTTCCGCACGGGTCGGCAGGGTCCGACTGTTGGACAGGGTTTCCAGCGCATCGGCGCGGCCCGGGAACTGGGCCGAGATGACGGACTGGTTCAGGATCGCAGCGAATTCGCCGGCGGCCTGACGGGCCGCACCGAACATTTCACCGAAAGCACCCTGGCGCTGGCGAAGCTCGGCGTCGAGTTCGTCAATACGCACCTGGTTGGCTTCGAAGTCGGCCGACAACTGGGTCGCCTGACGCTCGAGAGCAGCCAGTTCACTGCGAGCCGTGTTGAGCTGGGCCTGCTGGGTGTTGGTGGAGGACTGGAACTCACGCAGGCGAGCGGCATTTTCAGCGCTCGCTTCACGGGCGTCGGAACGCACGCGGTTGAGGAGTTCATTGAGGGAACCGGCCGGCTGGGTCTGGGCCACAGCACCGGCGGTAAGAGCCACGCCAAGCGAAACGGCAGCGGCGAGCATCTTCATGGTGGTCTTCATTTTAACTCTCCGTTCCAAGCCGTTACTGGGCGACCGTCGGGCCAGGCAGCGGCGCGAGGAAGATCGACGGCGTCGTCACTTCCTGGGCGATGCGAATGGCGCGGGTCACGTTGGCAAGATAGCTGCCCGGAAGGGCTTCCCAGTCAGACGAGTCGTTGTGCAGCATCGTCAGGCTGTTGTCGGGATAGCGGCGGATCATCGCGACGCGACCGATCTGCAAAACCGTCACCTGGACCGGAACACCGTCTTCGAGGACTTCCTCTTCATAGGTGTTCACACCGCGGCCGTAGGAGGCTTCGATGTCGTAGGCATTCAGGATCAGGCGATAGCGCTCGGCCGGCGTGATGTTCGGATCGTCAATATACTCGTAGAGACGTTCGATGCGGGCCAGACGGCCGGCTTCGCCTTCAAGACGGAAGGGAAGGTCAAGCGTGACGAACTCCTCCAGAAGCACGACCATTTCGCGCATCATCGGCGCGAGGTCGCGCTCGATATTGTCCACGCGACCGATCTGCTGCTCGAGCGAGGCGATTTCATTCTCCTGCGAGCGGAGGAAGACCTGCTGCTGCTCGACGAACAGACGCTGCGACTCGATCTGCTCGAGCAGCGCACGATATTCCAGTTCGATGTCGGTCCGCTGGTCGTCCAGCTGCTCGATACGCGACTGGGTCTGAGCCCCGTTCGCCGTATCGCCACGCGCGACTTCGAGCGTTTGGTTCAGCTGCGCAACGGCGGCCCCCCCAAAGGCGCCCGCCGCCACTGTCGCCATAAGCGACGCGCGAACCAAATTCTTCAAGTTCACCATTTCTCGCCTCACAATGGTCAATGCGGGTTCGTCCCGGAAGACTCCCCGCCCCAATTAAACTTCGATGCTGAGTCAGCTAACCAGCTGACTTGGCCCCTACCCTCGGTTCAAGCGGCCTGGCCAAGCCACTGAAACAGCGGCTTAGCCTCCCAAGTCTGCATGAGTGGTTACCGCAACTGCAGGCCACCCGGTCCGTGACGGTTTCCCCGCCATCTCGTCGGCGCAGGCGCGCCGCTTGAAAATCCGTTGAACGCTAACACCAGCGTTACACTACGATCAATACATCTTTGTGGCTGCAATGCGGCCCGAACTGCGCACAATAAGGCAAGATTCGCCTATCAGGATCACCTGCGTGTGACAGTTCGCCCAAAGATAGCACAGATGGCGCCATCCGGTTGCATCGCCGGACCCCATGGCTGACAATTGTCGCGCAGCAAAAACACATACTCACATTTCGGTGATAGCGGCGTCAGAACACCCCTTAGGTGATTTTCGCGCCCATTTCGACATTCCCGGTCCGAAAATACCTGCCGCATGCAACGGGTCGGTTGGAATCCGGCATCCGGTGCGGTGCGGGCGCCGAATACGCGACGAATTGGGACCCTGCGCATTGTGACCAGGCTCGCAGCCCGGATCTTGCCGGCACCATCCATCGGTCAACAGGGTGAGCCGATCGCGGCTGCCCGACATCAAGGCTCGCGCGCAGCCACCCGACTTGCGGTGATGACCGTCGCCCGAATTCCTGATTCAGGACAAATGGATTTGCAAGAGATGGCTGGGGCGCCAGGATTCGAACCTGGGAATGCCGATACCAAAAACCGGTGCCTTACCACTTGGCGACGCCCCAACCGGAGCCGTCTAAGACGGCGAGCGGCGTAAATACATAACCCCTGAGAGGGATGCAACGGCCCTGTGCGGTTCATCTCAGTTCAACCCGCAAATTTTGCAGTTCGCGACCGCCGGCCAGGCCGCCCCCGCCTGCCCGGACAGGCTGTAAAACCAGCCCTTGTGCAGATCACTGTGCAAGCCTGTCTTTGCCGCGTTGCACGGGGCAGAAGAGTTGGCTATAAGCCGCGCCTCGGTTCGGAGTATAGCTCAGCCTGGTAGAGCACCGTCTTCGGGAGGCGGGGGTCGCAAGTTCGAATCTTGCTACTCCGACCATTCATTTCCCGCCTCGTTTCAGACCCTTTGCCCCTTGAGGGTGTCCGCCCGCAGGCGCACTGCGTCTGCCTGCCGGACGTTGCGGGATCGCGCGACGTCCTGTCCCTCGACCCAATCGCATTGAACGCCTACATAATGGCCCGGACAGGACCGCTTCTTGCAGGACCTGCAGCTCATCATGAAAGCGCGGGGCGAAAGGGCTCTTATGAAACAGTTCTGGATTACATTCTTCGGCTCGATTGTCGGTGTGGTCGTCGGATCACTTCTGACCGTCGTACTCGGCGTCTTTCTCATCGGCGCCATGATCGGGGCCATGATGGAAGGGGCCCGGACCGAAACCGCCCTGCCCCAGACCGCCATGGTGCTGGAACTCGACCTGCGTGACGGTCGCCTCGACAGCCCGTCGCGCACGCCCTTCGGCTTTGCCGAGCCACTGGCGGTGGTCGATGTGGTTCGCACCCTGGAACAGGCCGAGACCGACAACCGCGTCGCCGGCCTCTTTATCCGCGCCAATGAATTCGGCATGTCGCCGGGCGCGGCGGAAGAAATCCGCGACGCCATTGCGGATTTCCGCGCCGCCGGCAAATTTGTCGTCACCCATGCCCAGGGTTTTGAGGGGACCAGCGTCACCGGCTATTTCGCCGTCTCCGGTTCGGACCAGATCTGGCTGCAGGACACCGCCAATTTCACCCCGGCCGGCCTGGCTTCGGAAGTGACTTTCCTCGGTGGCCTGTTCGAACATTTCGATGCGGTGCCGCAATTCGAGCAGTTCCACGAGTACAAGAACGCCGCCAACACCTACACGCAATCGGACTTCACCGAAGCCCATCGCGAAGCAACCCTGTCCTATATGGGATCGATCTACGACACGGCGGTGCGCCGTATCGCGACCGATCGCAGCCTTGATGAGGCCGCCCTGCGCGACGTGTTCGAAACCGCGCCGCACACCGCTGAAGAGGCCGAGGCCCTTGGCCTGGTCGATCAGCTCGGTCATGTCATCGAGGCCCGTGAGGCGACACTCGCCCGTGTCGGCGCAGGCGGCAGCTTTGTCGAAATCGGCCAGTATCACGCCCAGGCCGTACCGGCCTGGAACAATGGCCCGGTCATTGCGCTGATCGAGGGCCAGGGCGCCATTGTCACCGGCACGCCGACCGCCAGCCCGTTTGGCGGCGAGGACATGATCGGTGGCGACGTCATGTCGGAAGCCATCCTTGATGCCGCCGATGATCCGTCGGTGCGTGCGATCGTGATCCGCGTCGATTCGCCCGGCGGTTCGGCGATTGCGTCCGACCAGGTCTGGCATGCGGTCACCCGCGCCCGGGAAGCCGGCAAGCCGGTCATTGTGTCCATGGCGTCCTACGCGGCATCCGGCGGCTATTATATCGCCGCTCCGGCCGACTATGTGCTGGCCCATGAAACGACGCTGACCGGTTCGATCGGCGTGCTCGGCGGCAAGATCGTGCTCGACGGCACGTTCGGCCTGGTTGGCCTCAACGCCGAAACGGTCTCGGTCGGCGGCGAATACGCCACCGCCTTCGCCGCGTCGGAGGAATGGAGCGAAACACAGCGCGCCGCCTATCGTGCCCAGATGTCGGACATCTATGACGACTTCACCCAGCGCGTCGCCGATGGCCGCGACCTGCCGCTGGAACGCGTGCTGGAGATTGCCCGTGGCCGCGTCTGGACCGGCGCCCAGGCGCTGGACCTCGGTCTGGTCGACGAGATCGGTGGCCTGCGTGATGCCGTTGATGCGGCACGCGAGTTTGCCGGCATTGATCCGGACCAGGCGATTCGACTACGCCGTTTCCCGGCGCAGAGAACGCCGGTCGAGGTTTTCCAGGAATTGTTCGGTGTCTCTGCCGACACGGCGCAGTCCGCAGCCCGCCTCAACGCGCTGATGGAACTGCCGGAAGTCCGCGCCGCGCTGGAAGCCCGCGAGGCCGCGACCAGGACCGGTGTGCAGATGCGCTCGGATGCGGCCCTGCCGCGCTGACCCGCACGGCGGATACAAATGAAAAGGGCCCGCTTCGGCGGGCCCTTTTTTTTGCGTCCCCGTTTGCTCAGGACATCATGACGGCCACGATCAGCAGGCCGAGCAGGCCGAAACTTAGCAGGACCAGATAGGCAAAATCCAAGATGCCCACACGCAGGAGCGAGGTGAAACGCCCGTGTGAATAGACCGTCCGGTGCAGCCGGTAGAGATACCAGTTCGACCAACCCAGGCCGACGAAGACCGCGATCCAGCCCGGAATGATGTTCGCGGCGAGCGACAGGCCGGTGATCAGGAAGAACATGAAGGCGTGAAAGTGCAGCGACACGACAAGGTGGTCGTAGAAGAAATAGCCCTTCTTGTAGAAGTGCATGCCGGCCAGCATCAGCGCGTAGAGCGGCAGCATGAAGAACATCATGGTCGGCGCCCAGCGCTGCATCTCCGCCGCCAGGGTGGCGCCCTCGCTGTCTATGATGCGGTCGGTCCGCTCTGCCAGTTCCCGGCGAACCGACAATGGCAAGTCTTCCAACCCGTTCGTGTCGACCATCATGCCATCGCCGATCGCAATGGGACCGTCCTCCGTCGCGACGACTTCGCCCGGTTCCAGCGGATATTCCTCCGGCAGGAGCGCGCGGCGGAAGGTCAGCTTGATATCATCCCGGCTGGCCTGCTCCTGCATGGCAAGAACCTCCGGCGGAACGTCCGGCGGGGTCTGGGCCTGCTCAAGGCCGGCTTCGACATTCCGTGTGACCGCCGCGCGCTGTTCCTCAGACAGTCCCGTTGCGGCCAGCTGCGCATCCAGTTCGGACAGGCCGGTTTCCAGGTCAGCGACCTCATCGGGGTCAAGGGTTTCCGGTGCATCGCTTCCGCCGCCGATCCCGTCAAAGGCAAAGACAAGCAGGAAGAAGAGCACGCTGGCCGTCAGATAAAGACGGAAGGGCATGACATAGCGGGCGCGCACGCCGCTGAGATAATTCTGGGTGATCTTGCCGGGCTTGAACATGAGCGCCGGAAGCGTGCGCCACAAACGCCCCTCAAGACCGAAGAGGCCATCGAGGATATCGGTCAGCAATTCCCAGATCGGCCGGTGATAGGTGTCGGCGGTCTGGCCGCAACTGTGGCAGACCGGACCGGACAGCTGGGTCGCGCAATTGGAGCAGACACCCGCTGGCGTCGGTGCCTCGAAGGCGGAATAGCGCTCACGCTTCTTGCGCCTGGAAGCCTGGATCGCGTCGCCGAGCTCACCGGCGGCACTTCCTGCCACCACCGCTTCACTGATTGGGTCACTTCCGGTCATGAAAAAGCCCTGCCCCCTGGCGTTGCGCGAACACAAGCTAGGTCGGCAGGGCTGCTTCTGACAAGCGCAACGGGCCTATTCGGCTGCGCTGTCGCTTTCTTCCAGATCCGCAAAGCAGAGATAGCGTGTGCGGTGGATATTGGTGAGATTGTCTTCCCAGCCGGTAACCCGGGGGTTCACCAGGCTCTTGTTGACGTAAAAGACGAGCGGGATGATCGGCATGTCGTCGATCAGAATCTGCTCGGCCTCGGCCATCATCTCGCCGCGCAGTTCCAGATCAAGCTCGCGATTGGCCTCGGTGACCAGCGCATCGAATTCCGGATTGTTGTAGCGGGCATAATTCATCGGCACCGAACGGTATTCGCCGAGGAAGAGGAAGTTGTAGGGATCATTGTAGTCGGCGATCCAGCCGCCATCGGCAACCTGGAAATCGGAGGCACGCAGATTGTCGTAGTGGATCTGCGTGTCGTTGACGATCAGCTCCGGCTGGACCCAGTCAGCAATCGCCGACCAGTCATTCTGCACCACTGGCGCGATCCGCGGATTATCGCCGGTCGCACGGTAGGTGTATTCGAACTCGAACGGATTGTCGGGACCGTAGCCCGCGGCTTCCAGCAAGGCGCGCGCATTGGCGCGGCGCTGTTCGACCGGGATATCGGCCCATTCAGCCTCGACGCCGCCGGGATAATTGGCAACGCCCGGCGGGATCATCGAATAAGCCGGTTGCTGGCCGGCCCGCAGGATCTCATTGGCGATGAAGTCCCGGTCGATCGCCATGCCCAGCGCATTGCGGACATTGACGTCATCGAACTGCTCGATCGTGGTGTTGATCGAGAAATAGATTGTGCCCATGAAGGGATTGACCCGGACGAAGTCGGGGATTTCGCGGCGCAGGAATTCCATCTGCTGGCCCGGGAATTCCATGTTCAGGTCGAGTTCGCCATTGCGCACCCGCCGGCCAGCGGCCGAATTGTCCACAGTCGGGTAATAATACACGTCGTCAATGCAGACATTGGCATTGTCGTAGAAATTCGCGTTGCGGGTCAGGTGGACGTAATTATTGGTCCGCCAGTCCTCGAGCGTATAGGCACCGTTCGAGACCATGTTGGCCGGACGCACCCATTCATCACCATAGACCTCGACCACGTGCTGCGGCAGCGGGAAGGTGGTGTAGTGCGTCAAAAGCCCCTGCAGATAGGGCGCCGGATTGACCAGATGGACTTCCAGCGTGCGGTCATCGATGGCGCGCACACCGATGCTCGACGGGTCAGCGGCACCTGTCGACGCCTCCTCGACCCCGACAATCGGGTAAAGCAGCGAGACATATTGGGCACCGGTCGCCGGCGTCGCGATTCGCTGCCAGGCGAAGACGAAATCACCCGCCGTCACCGGTTCGCCGTCAGACCAGTAGGCCTCGCGCAGGGTGAAGGTCCAGGTCAGCCCGTCCTCGGAAACTTCCCAGCTCTCGGCCATGCCCGGGATCGGCGCACCGTCCGGATCGTCGGTGAACAGACCGAGGAACATGTCACCGATGATGTTGTTTTCCCAAGTGCCAGACGCCTTGTGCGGGTCGAGCGAAAGCGGCTCCGCATTGTTCCCCCGGTGCAGCACGACGTTTGACGAGTCGGGCCCGTTGCTACCGCCACAACTGGCCAGCGCCAGCGCCGAGGCGGTTATGAGGATGGTGTTGAAAAATTTTGTGCGGATCACGATTTCGGTCTCCCCTCCGAAGCGGCACGACAAGTCGGTTGCCGATGTTCTAACCGAACATCATCGGCCGGTCGACACTGGCCGACCGGTCGCGCATAGTCGAACAAGTTATCAGATTTACACGAGTGACCATGAACGCGCGATTACTGATTCTGTTGCCGGCCAGCCTGATCACCGCACCGGCCCTGGCCCAGGGTGGCGACTCGCCACTGGACCCGCTCTTCACCTGCCGGGACATCGCTGACGACGGCGCCCGATTGGCCTGTCTTGATGCGGCTGTCGACGCCCTCCGCTCGGAGACCGAGAGCGGTGAGGTCGTCGCCGTTGACCGCGAGCAGATCGAGGCTGCCGAGGAAGCGACTTACGGGCTCACCATCCCGCAATTCCGCCTGCCGGGCCTGTCGCTGCCCGGTGGCGGCGAGGATGCCGAGCTCGCCGAACTCGAATCAGCAAGCGCCTCACCGCAACGTGTTATCGTGCGTGACACGAACGGTCAGATCGAGAGTATTGAAGGCTTGGCCGTGGCCGAGATTTCAGAGAACCGGTCTGGCGACACCATCGTCCGCCTCGCCAACGGCCAGGTCTGGCGCCAGACCGACAATACCTATGTCCAGCTGACGCGCAGCCGCGCCGACACGGACTACACCGCGACCATATCCAATGGTGCACTGGGTTCCCATTTCATGCGCCTGGATAATGGCGGTCGCCGTTTCCGGGTCGAACGTGTCGAGTAATCAATCGAGGGTCTCATGACAGTCTCACGCCACGCGGCGATTGCCGCGCTTTTCCTGACAACCGCCTTGCCGGCCAGCGCTCTGGCGCAGTCGGACGCCGATGCCGTCGACGGCATTCTGGCCTGCCGCGGCATCGACGAGACGGAAGCCCGCCTCGCCTGTTTCGACAGTGCGGCCGCCCGCCTGGCCGGTGACCGCGAAAGCGGTGAGTTGATGACGGTCACCCGCAGCGACGTCGCCGCCGTGGAAGGAGACAGTTTCGGCTTCTCCATGCCGTCCCTGCCGCGCCTGCGCATGCCGCGCCTGGCCATTGCCGCGGCCGATCAGCAACACGATGCGCTGGAGGGCGCCGCCACGGTGGACATGACCGACGCGGCCCCCGCTGCAACCTCCACCGCCAACGCCCCGGCCAGCCCGGCTGCGGCGGCGCCCGCGCCGGCGGCCCCCGCTGCCGCAGCGACGACCACCGCGGCAGCCGAAACCTCGGTCGCGATCGTGGAACGCACCGATGACGGCGATGTTTTCCGGGTCGAGATGATGATCGAACGCACCCGGACGGTCGGCTACAACACCACTGTTTTCCACATGACCAATGGTCAGGTCTGGCGCCAAACCGACACGGGCCGCGTTCGCATTCCGCGCGGTGACGGCCACACGGCGGAAATCCGCCGCGGCGCGATGTCCAGCTATTTGCTGCGGATCAATGGTGAAGGCCGGGCCATCCGCGTCGAACGCGAACGCTAGATCGACGCCATTGCAATAAGAAACGAGAAAGGCCGCCAGGGTGATCTGGCGGCCTTTTTGGTTGTCTTGCGAAGCGCAGGACGCCGCTAGCGGTCCTTCGGATCGATCGCGTCGCGCAGGCCGTCACCGATGAAGTTGAGGCAGAACAGCGTCACCATCATCGTCACGGCGGGACCGATCAGGGTCCACGGCGCCGGCTCCATGTCCTGGGCGCCGGCCGAAATCAGGCGGCCGAGCGAGGTCAGGGGTTCCTGGACACCCAGGCCGAGGAAGCTCAAGAAGCTCTCCGCCAGGATGACGACCGGGATCATCAAGGTGACATAGACCACGACCGGGCCGAGCACGTTGGGAATGATGTGTCGCTGGATGATCCTGGGACGGGACACGCCAGCCGCATGGGCCGCTTCGACGAATTCCATGCCCTTCAGGGCGATGGTCTGACCACGCACGATACGCGCCATGGTCAGCCACTCGACCGCGCCGATCGCAACGAAAATCAGCACGATATTTCGCCCGAAAGTCACCATCAGGATGATGACGAAAAAGATGAAGGGCAGCGAATAGAGAATATCCACAAAACGCATCATCACCTGGTCGACCTTGCCGCCGATGAAGCCGGCCGTCGCCCCCCAGGTCACACCGATCAGCAGCGACACGAAGGTCGCCACGATGCCCACCATCAACGAGACACCCAGCCCCACCAGGATGCGGGCCACCATGTCGCGCCCCTGGGCGTCGGTGCCCAGGATGTGCCAGTTATCCATCGTCGGGGCGATCCAGACACGGTCGCGATAAATGGTGTCGTAATCGTGCACCCAGAGCAGCTGGCCGATCGTGGCCAGGAAGACCAGAATGGCGAGCACGATCATCGAGGTGACCGCGGCCTTGTTGCGCATCAGGCGAACCCGGGCATCATCCCAGAGCGAGCGGCCCTGGACAGCCGCCTTCTCGATCAGCTCGGCCTTTTCCTTGGGAGTGTAAAGCGTCGTCATGACTCGTACTTCACCTTCGGATTGAGAACGCCATACAAGAGGTCAGCCAGCAGATTGAGCAGGATGATCAGCGTCGCATAGACGATGACCACACCCATCACGACGGTATAGTCACGCTGCAGGGCGGCATCGACGAAATGCTTGCCGATACCGGGCAGCTGGAAAACACGTTCGATCACCAGCGAGCCGGAAATCACCGCTGCCGAGGCCGGTCCGAGATAGGAGACCAGCGGCAGGATGGCCGAGCGCAGGGCATGGCGGATGATCACCGCCGGTGCCGACAGGCCCTTGGCCCGCGCTGTACGGATATAGTTGGAGCGCACAACCTCGATCATCGAGGCCCGCATCAGCCGCGCGATAATGGCGATCTGCGGCAGGGCCAGCGTGATCACCGGCAGGATCAGCCGGTCCGGCGTCATGCCATAACGTGGATCCAGCCCGCCGGTCGGCACGAGTCCCAGATAGAGACCAAAGACCAGCGCCAGAATCGGCCCCATCACAAAGGGCGGGATCGATATCCCGACCATGGCAAAGGTCATGACCGAGAAATCGGTGCCGGAATTCTGGCGCAGGGCCGCCACCGAACCGAGCAGCGTGCCGAGCGCGATCGCCAACAGCATGGAGAAGAGGCCAATGGTAGCCGAGACCGGAAAACCCTCCGCGATGATCTCCGCAACATCCTTGTCGCGCAATTTCAGCGACGGGCCGAGATCACCCTGGAACAGGTTCCCCATATAGTCGAAATACTGGAATATCAGCGGCTTATCGAGGCCATAGCTGGCCAGGATCACCTGACGCGTTTCTTCCGGCATCGGACGTTCGAGGTCGAACGGTCCGCCCGGGGCGACACGCATCATGAAAAAGGCGACCGTGATGATCACCAATATGGTCGGGAAGGCGACACTGAAGCGCCTGAGTACAAATCCAAGCATGAAATCTTCGGCTCAGTCCAAGGTTCGCGCAGTTTCAATGCGGAACGTGTGATGTCAATGAAGGCTCTGTTGCTGTAATGCAGCATCCTGCACGACGAGTGGGGGCAAGGGGGCCGTCCGCGACAGCGTGCGCTTGGGTGTCGCCTCACTGACAAAAAACTGGACCAATATCAGTGCCAGGATAAGCCAACCCAGCCGCAAGATGCGCTTGCCTAGGAAACGACCCGCGTTCACATTCCCCTCCCGTGATCAGACGACACACCCCGATCACGCAATTTCCGCGCCGCCCGTGATCCGGAGTGAATTGCAAGTATCCGGCGAATGCCTAGGATGCGGCGTGGCGGCGACCGAGAAAGGCCAATCCATGCACAGTGCGCTGTGGTGGCGAGATTTCGAGTTCCAGGACGGTATCGTCACCGTCAAGAAGACCGGTGCCCGTCTTCCGCTCAAACTGGGACTGATTGGCGAAGTCCTGTCCTGGTTTCCCTTCTACTTCATCGTCGAGGGCTGGCGGATCAAGTCGGCCCTGCGCACAGACGGGCCGAAAATCTGGTTCGCGCCCGACCGGCCGCGTCCCTGGTATCTGATCTGGTCGGTCCTGCACGCCGCTGGCGCGCGCATCGCGGCCCATCCCGGCGAAGCCGATGCCGTCTTCGTGTTCGACGATTCCACGACCTGCCGCCCCTGCAATGTGCCGCCCGATGCCCGGGTCATCAATCGCGACTGCCAAAGCATCGAAAAGAGCCATGTCGCGGCCGTCTTCGAGCAGTCCTTCGGCTATTCCCTGTCTGTCGACCCGATGACCTGGACCGGCCCGATGGTCGAGAAATCCGAGCTCAACGGCGCCCATGACGGGCGGGTGATCGAGGGACCGATCACCGCGCCGAAGGCGGGTCGGGTCTATCAGCGTGTGATCGACAACACCGTGCCGGGTGGCATGGTCGAGGACCTGCGTTGTCCGACCATGGACGGCCATATCCCGCTGGTGATCCGCAAGCGCCGCAAGATCGGCAACCGCTTCTCCAACTCCAATGACGAAATCGAATGCGCCGAGACCGATGATGTCTTCTCGGCCCAGGAAAAGGCCCAGCTCGCCGCCTTCACCCGGGCGATGGGGCTGGATTGGGGCGGCCTCGACGTCTTGCGCAATCGCGATGACGGGCGCCTCTATGTCGTGGATGTGAACAAAACTGATATGGGTCCGCCGGTCGCGATGCAGTTAGATGACAAGATCAAAGTCACACGACGGCTGGCCGCGGCATTCCTGGAATTCCTTGGTCACCCGAAACCGGAACCGGCCAAGCAAGCATCATGAGTTCAATTCCTTTCGTACGCGATTTCGATTTCGAGTACGGGCGTTGCGACACGCTCTCCCCCCTGATCCGGCGCGTCATTGCGCCCAACCCGGGCCCCTTCACCTTCACAGGAACGGGCGTTTACATCATCGGCCACGGCTCGGTCGCGGTCATCGACCCCGGCCCGGTTGATCCGGCCCATATCGAGGCGCTGGACACGGCGCTCGAGGGCGAGACGGTCAGCCACGTCTTCGTCACCCACCACCATCTCGACCATTCCCCCCTCGCCCACCCGCTCGCGGCACGGCATGGTGCCAAGGTCTATGGCTTCGGTCCGCAACAGGCCGCGCCCGCGGGCGGCGAGGTTCGCCTGGAAGCGGGTGATGATGTCGGCTTCCAGCCGGATATCGAAGTCGGCGACGAAGAGATCTTCCGCGGCAAGGGCTGGACGATCGAGGCGCTACACACGCCCGGCCACACGTCGAACCATGTCTGCTACGCGCTGCACGAGGAAAACACGCTGTTTTCCGGTGATCATGTGATGGGCTGGTCGACCAGTGTGATCAGTCCGCCGGACGGCCATATGGGCGATTATCTCTATCAGCTAGAGCGGGTGCGCGACCGCAACTTCGCCAGGCTTTGGCCCACCCACGGCCCGTCGATCGATGACCCGCGCCCCTTCATCCAGGCCTATATCGACCACCGCCGCGCCCGCGAGGACCAGATCCTCGCCTGCCTCGCTGACGGCCATGACAATATCCGCGACATGGTCGCCATCATGTATGCCGATGTCGACAAACGCCTCCACCCCGCCGCCGCCCACTCGGTGCTGGCCCATGTCATCCACTTGGTGGAACTGGGCAAGGTCGCCAGCGATGCGGTCGACCAGGTGGATCTGAGCGCGACGTTCAGGCTCGCGGAACCGGCTTAAAGCACGAATTGCCACCCCTGATGGACGCCCGGCGAAGGCGGGGCGAAAGTCAGGGACCTATGTTGTTGCAATCAGTTGGGTCCCCGCCCTGCGTCCGGCTTGCGCCGGACATTCGGCGGGGATGACAAGGGATAGCAAGCTTGGGACAAATGACGGCCCTACCCCGCCTCGCCCTCACCGCCCATCGCCGCCAGGAAGCGCTCGACGCGCTTGGCATTGCGGCCGAGATCATGGACCGGCTGACGGGCCAGCGAGCGGATATCGACCTGGCTGCGGCCGTCCTCCAGCGCGGTCACCCGGACGGCGATGTCGTCGCGGAAACCGAACATCAGGCTTTCGGCGCCGGCCTCGAACATGCCGGCCGCGTCGGAGGCTGTGCCGATCCGCCAACCGGCCTCGCGGCCATACATCAGCGCCTCGCGAAACACCGCCCCGGCCTCCCGCTCGACCGTCAGGCTGGTGATGCCGGGATAATATTCCGCCTGCAATTGCAGTCCGGACGGGTCAAAATCCAGCGAGCGCTGGGCGCCGCCACGACGTGCGGCATAGGCCGGCGTGAAATGCGGCGGGTCCTGAAAATCGGTTGTGACGTCGAGCAGCATGGGTCGACTGTCGGCCAAGCCATCGAACACATAACGCCCGCCATAGCCGCCGATTGCGACGAGCAGGGCCAGGATCGGCACGCTGATCACACCGAACCAGCGCTGCGTCATCAGACGATGCGCCACCACCAGGACTGTCATCAGGCTACCCGCAATGGCGCAGGCCAGGATCAGTTTCGGACCGATATCGAGCGTCATCCAGGAGAGTCCGAACTCCCAGCCCCAAAAACTCAACTTGGTGCCAAGCGCCGCGATCAGGAACCAGAGCGGCGTGAGCAGGGCGAGCGGCGCCGTGATCCAGCCCAGCGGCTGGATGACCACACGCAGCATGTCGGTGAAACGTTCCACTTTTAAGCCCCCTCAGGCGTTCAGCTCAGGGATATAACCGGCTCACCGTCCAAGTCGACCCCAAATCCGGCCTGTCAAAAAACATTCTATCATGCAGACGGAAGGGGCGGTCGCGCCAGAACTCCAGGCTCAGCGGCCGGATGCGAAAGCCCGACCAGTGCGGCGGGCGCGGCACCTCACCCAGACCAAAGCGGGCCGCTTCGCGAGCCACCGCCTTTTCCAGCGCGAAACGGCTTTCCAGCGGCCGCGACTGTTTCGAGGCCCAGGCCCCGATCCGGCTGTCACGGGCACGCGAGGCGAAATAGGCGTCGGCCTCCTCGGCGCTGACCGGCTCGACCGCCCCCCTCACCCGCACCTGGCGACGCAGCGACTTCCAGTGAAAACACAAGGCCGCCTGCGGATTGTCCGCCAGCTGCCCGCCCTTGCCGCTCTCCAGATTGGTGTAGAAGACGAAACCGTCGGCATCGACATCCTTCAAGAGCACCATGCGCACATCCGGCAGGCCGGACGCATCTGCCGTCGCCAACGCCACCGCATTGGCGTCATTGGGCTCTTTCTTCTTCGCCTCGGTCAGCCAGTCGGCAAACAGGGCAAACGGGTCGTCGCGATCGAAGATTTCCACGGCATTGGCAGTCGCGACCGCCGTCCTGGCATAGGTCTCGGCGTCGGGACTGGGCGGGATGAGTTTGTCGTCGGACATCGGGGGCGCTCCTGGAACACGTCCGCCTAGGTAAGCGCCTGACCCGGCACGTCAAGCTTTCCCGGCGCGTCCATCGCCAGCGGACGGCGCGGTTTCCAGCGACATCAAGCACGCGCACGCAGCTTCCCTGTTCGCCACTGAAAAAGGGCGCCCGGTGCGGAGCCATCCATACAGCGCTTGTCAGCCAGCAGGCCGTATCCGCTTCTTCAGCTCAAGGGTGAAACCGCGAAGCGGCGCCTGCGGCGCCCTTGACCTGAAGAAGCGGATACGGCGATCTCTCGGCAAGCGGCCTATGGTGGGGTTTGCGCCGGAGGCGCGGGTAGAAGGGCGCTAGTGAAAAACGGTACGTGTCCCCGTTTATTAAAGACCCTGCCGTCTTTTCTGCTCACTCCACCGCTCATCCATAGCTACACAATTATAGCCTCAACATGGTTAGGATTTGGTTAAGAAGCGGCCCATGTTGTTGATAACAATAACGTATAATAGCCATACCGTAACTATTTCTCAGCCGAGAATTCGAAATTAACGCCTTTGCCCCAAAGCCGGTTGTATCCGAAAGCACCAGCGGCAAAAATAACCAAACCTATTGCTGCCGGAATAGAGGTCATGGCCCTTCCTTCTGGATAGAAGCCCAACACAAGCAATCCGGAGATGAAGCTGACGCTTCCGATTATAAGGGTAAGGCGCTTGGTCTTCTCCTGTTGCGCAATGAATTCTTTGTGCACTTCGCTTCGCACCCTGGTGAATAATGCTAACTCTTCTGGATCATACATCGTGCCAGAATTTGCCATTTCGCAGCAAAAGCTAGCAATGTTAGCTCGGCCTCCCCAAGGCACAGACATACGAACCTCTCGCTTGGTTTTTCTTTCATCTTCGTTTTGCTCAGGATCGATACTGTCATTCATGAATGTTCTTTCTTGAAATATCTTCTGGGCAAAAAGCCATTTATGATTGAAACGGATTTCGTGCCGATGGTCGAGTCCACCGCTCTAAGAAGGCGTTCAAAAATCCGCCGTAGAGCGTTGGTATCCGGCCAAAGGCTCAGACTCTCGAAATAATCGAGGGAGCCAAAGGGCTCAGGTCACGGTTATTCCATTGTGTCTGTTCCGGTTATTCCAAAAGTCCTCGTCAGCAAATCAGGCAGTCACGTGAGGGATCGAGAAATTCCTCACAATACAGATCGACTTGGCGCCCCGGCGCACCCTGCTCGTCATGCGGCCAGATAGGATATCCCGGCCCTGAGAACTCGCTGAAAGCAAACACGTCGGTTGCGTCAAATCCGGGATTCGCATCGACAAGCAGCGTCCGCCACGGGGAAATGACTTTACAATAAAGAAAAAGGTCTCTTCCCAACGCTGGCGTTTCTTGCATGTCCGTTGCCCCATCGGAGTAACTAAATGCCGCGTAAAGCGGGGCCAGGTCATCCAGAACAGCCTGACAACGCGGCAAGACAGGTGGGCACCGCTCAACACGCACCAGTATTTCCATTGCGGCGACTCCGCACTGAAATGTCCGCCCATTTTCACCGGAACAGAGCTGAAAATATTGCTCGACCGACTCCGCAACTCGCGGATCAACGGATTCTGCAGTGGAGGCGCAGGATGCCAAGGCCAGAAAGCTGGCGACCACCCCAACCAAATTTCTCATCATCGCTCCCGCCCCGCCTCATTCATGCCCCGCATCACCGGGCTCAGCAAAAACGCAATCACGCGCCGTGCTCCGTCTTGATTTCGACAGTAGCGGCCATGCCGGCAATACTTCCGTTGGCTGATGGGTTGTTGGCAACACCCTGACGCGCGCAAGTTGGACAAGTCCTCACCTGCCGTCAATGAGCGCTCGGGCGGAACAAGCTCTCCCCCCGTCCCCGCCCGTCAACCTTTCAGGAATCTTCTCGTGCTAGATCAAGCTCATGACATCGCGTGTTGTGAGTTTGGATGCGGCTTTCGCTGTCCTCGGGGTGGCCCCGGTGGACGGTGTTGCGGCGGCGCGTGCGGCGTTTCGCAGCCGCGTCAAACGCCTGCATCCTGACGTCACACCGCCGACCCAAGCAACCCTCACCGAACTCGCCCGGATTGTCGCGGCGATGGACTATATCCGCGCCAATGCACCGGTGGCGCTGGAAGTCGAGATCAGTGCGGCCCAAGCGGCGCGCGGACTGACCCGCACCTTGCGTCATGGCGACAAACCGCTGCTGGTGCGCATCCCGGCCGGCACACGCGACGGCACCGGTCTGACCGCGGTCGGCGAAGACCGTATCAGCGTGACGATCCGCGTTCAGGCCGAGGGTGAGACCGTCACCCCGGCCCCGCCCGACTTCCCGGATGCCGCCGATCTCGACGCTTTCATGCACGAATTCTCGCGCCCCTCGGTGACCACCCGCCTGGCGCGCTGGATACGCAAAGCGCAGTCGGCCGCGTGACCTGACGCCAAGCTGTGTCTAATCTGCCCGTACAGCAGGCGGATACACCATGTCACACAACACGTTCGGACATCTTTTCCGGGTCACCACCTGGGGCGAAAGCCATGGACCTTCGATCGGCGCCGTCGTCGATGGTTGCCCGGCCGGCATTGCGCTGAGCGAAGCCGACCTGCAGCCTTTCCTCGACCTGCGCCGTCCCGGCACATCGCGCCATGTGACGCCGCGCCAGGAACCCGACCAGGTCCGCATCCTGTCCGGCACGTTCGAGGATGACCGCACGGATGGTCCGGTGACCACCGGCACGCCGATCAGCCTGGTGATCGAGAATACCGACCAGCGCTCGAAGGATTATGGCGCCATCCGTGATAAATGGCGGCCCGGCCATGCCGACTACACCTATGACATGAAATACGGCATCCGCGATTATCGCGGCGGTGGTCGGTCCTCGGCCCGCGAAACCGCCATGCGCGTCGCCGCCGGCGGCATTGCCCGCAAAGTGCTCGGCGATGGCATCTCGATCCGCGCCGCGCTGGTGCAGGTTGGTGGTCGGGCCATCGACCGCGCCCGCTGGGACTGGGATGAAGTCACCAACAACCCTTTCTTCTGCCCTGACGCGACAACCGCCGCCCTGTGGGAAGCCGATATGGACGCGCTGCGCCGGGCCGGATCCTCGACCGGGGCGATTGTCGAAGTCGTGGTCGCCGGCCTGCCGGCGGGCTGGGGTGCGCCGGTCTATGCCAAGCTGGACAGCGAACTGGCCGCCGCGATGATGACCATCAATGCGGTCAAGGGTGTCGAGATCGGGGCCGGTTTCGGCTCTGCAGCGATGCGCGGCGAGGACGCCGCCGACGAAATGCGGATGGGCGAGGACGGGCCGGTTTTCCTGTCCAACCATAATGGTGGCGTGCTGGGCGGGATTTCCACCGGGCAGGACCTGGTCGTCCGCTTTGCCGTCAAGCCAACCTCCTCGATCACGGTGGAACGGCGTACGCTGGACCGGGATTTCGAGGAGACCGTAATCGAGACACGCGGGCGCCACGACCCCTGCGTCGGCATCCGCGCCGTGCCCGTCGGCGAGGCCATGGCGGCGCTTGTTCTGGCCGACCAGAAACTCCGCCATGCCGGCCAGTCGGCCTGGTAAATCAGCCACGGCCATCCGCTTTCATCCGCCGACTGGTCATGAAGGTGAACCCGGCGTTCATGTTCGGCTCATACGCGAAATCCTAGGGTTCAGGCAGATTGGCCGGGTCTGCCCGGCGCGACCCCGTGGAGGAACACCGCATGAAGCAGCTCAAGCGCAAATGGCTTGGCGCCTCTCTCGCGTCACTCATCCTGCTGCCGGCCCTGCTCGCCATCGAACCGGCCGAAGCCCAGCGCCGCGGCGGCGGTGACGAAGTCCGTAGCGATCGCGGCAATGAAACCGGCCGTGGCGCCCGACGTGGCGGCAATCGCGGCGATCAAGGCACGCGCGGCGACCGCAATCGCGGCAGTCGCGGTGATCGTTCCGGACGCGGTGGGCGTGGCAGCGATGACGCCCGCCCGGCGCCGTCGCGTCCAACCTCTGGCGGCAATCCGGGACGCCGCCCCGATACCCGACCTGATCGACGTCGCCCCGATGTGGGCAACCCGGGTCGTCGGCCCGATGCCCGGCCCGGCGGTCGCCGCCCGGATGCCGGCAATCCTGGACGTCGCCCTGATACACGCCCCGACCGGCGTCGCCCCGATGCGGGCAATCCCGGACGACGGCCTGACGCCCGGCCCGGCGGACGCCGCCCTGATGTTGGCAATCCCGGACGTCGCCCGGATGCGCGTCCCAACCGGCCGAACCTCCCCGGCGCCCACCGCCCGGGACGGCCATCGCGTCCGTTCGCCGGCCATAATCCGCGCCGCTGGGAATACGCGCAGCGCCGCCACAATTTCTATCATGACCGCCAACGCCACCAGGCGCAGCGGCGCTGGTTGCGCCATATGAATCATGGCTGGTCGAATTCGCGCTATTACGGGCGTTGGGGGCCGTCGAGCCGCTGGCGCTACAACACGCGCTATTACGACTATGGCTATTCCAACCGCCAGTTCGCCTATTATGACGGTATCTGCCGTTACAATAACAATGGCGACGGCGCGGTGGTTGGCGCCCTGCTCGGCGCGATCATTGGCGGCGCGGCCGCCGGCGACGACAATGTCGGGGCCGGAATCCTGCTCGGTGCCGGTTTCGGGGCGGTCCTCGGTGACAGCCTGAACCGGATGGATAATTGCGACCGGGCGCAATACCAATACGCGATGAACTACGCCTTCGAATACGGACAACCCTATTATTGGGGCAACCCGTATTCCGGTGTCCGCGGCACGATTATCATCCGCGAGACCTATTACTCCGCCGGCGTCGAATGCCGTTGGGGTGATGCAGAGGTCTACATGCCGGACGGCACCTTTGCCTATGACCGTGTGCGCATGTGCCGGGATGGTTATGGCGACTGGCAGGTCGCGCGCCACCAATAACGGCATTCCGCAGAAATAGCGGCTCCCTGTGTGCGTGGGGTGCCGTGACGGAAAGGCCGGCCCCGCCAGGGTCGGCCTTTTTCTTGCGTAACTGTCATGCAGGCGTTCATCTACGGCTCATCGCGGGCGCGCTAGAACAGAACTCAACACCGGCGGATACCGTCGGACCGATCCGAAACGGAGGTAGAGATGAAACTGTTGACCCCCACGCTTCTGGCCGCGACCGCACTCAGTGTCACCCTGCCGTCCATGGCCCAGGCCCAGACTTATCAGGACTGCGAGTCCGAACGCCAGGGCCGCCAGGTCGCCGGCGCCATCATCGGTGGCATTCTCGGTGCCGTGATCGGCAATGAGCTGGCCGATGACAGCAATAACAACCGTCATGGTCGCGACCGTCATTATGGACGCGGCGGACGTGGCGGTCATGGCAGCTGGGGTCGTGGTCATCGCGGCGCCCGCTACCAGCACCGTGATCGCGGCAATGCCGAGGAAGTCGGCACCATCGCCGGTGCCGGCGTTGGCGCCCTGATCGGTGCCGGTGTCGCCGGTGGTGAGGATTGCGCCAATCGCGGACGGGTCAACCAGCCCTATTACGGCGACAAGCCCGGCGCCCAATACAGCGACAGCGGCTATGGCAATGACCCGTACTATAATGACCAATACCAGGCCGACTATGACGACAGCGCCTATTATGATGACGGCTATGGCGACACGTATGATTACGGCTCGTCCGGCGAACTGCTGGGCGGTGCCGACCGGGCCGAGCCGGCGCGCGTCTATAACGCGGCCTCGAACTATCCGACGAACTCGGCAACCGGCAGCTGCCACTGGTCGCAGACCCGTCGCATGAACGAATACGGCCAGACCGTCACCGACCAGGTCTATATGTGTCAGGGCACGGATGGAATCTGGCGCCCGGCCGACACTTACGGCCAATAATCCAGACACCAATCTCAGGCAAAAACGCCTTTCAGGCTTGGTGATTGCGGGCGGCGGCAATAAGGTATTCCCGATTGCCGTCGCCCCCCTCTATCGGACTGTCCATGACCGCGCGTACCGAGAAATTCTCCAGTCCGTCCAATTCCGCACGCACGGTCGCCACTGCGTCATCGCGTGCCGTCTCGCTCTTCACCAGACCGCCCTTGCCGATCAAGGCCTTGCCGACTTCGAACTGGGGTTTGATCAGCGCGATCAGGTCGCTGCGCGCCGCGCTCAGCGCCAGGGGGCGGGCGATGACCTTCAGCAGTGAAATGAAGCTGGCATCGCAGACCAGCAGCGAGGGCGGCTCGGAAAACATCTCGGCGGCCAATGACCTGGCATCGGTCGCCTCCAGCGATGTGACCCGCCGATCAGCCTGAAGCGAGGGGTGGAGCTGGTCGCGCCCGACATCCACCGCATAGACATGCCGCGCCCCGCGCGACAACAAGACCTCGGTGAAACCGCCGGTCGATGATCCGACATCGAGGCAGACCCGATCCGTCGGATCGACACCAAACCTGTCCAGCCCCGCCACCAGTTTCAATGCCGCCCGAGACACCCAGGGATGCGCCGCCTCGGCGACGATCTCGGCCCCGTCCGCAATCTTCTGCGACGGCTTGGTCACCGTGACCCCGTTCGCCGAGACCTTCCCCGCCGCAATCGCCGCCTGGGCACGGGCGCGGGTGTCGAAATGGCCGTGTTCGACGAGGTAGAGGTCTGCGCGCATGGCTGGGTCCGGGTGAGACTGGTAGGGGGCGAGGATAGCGCCAGACGAGGTCTGGGAGCCATGCCGGTGTGCACCGGAGCTGCTGCCCCCCTCATCCGGCCCTTCGGGCCACCTTCTCCCGCGAGGGGAGAAGGGCGGTTGCGCGCGGCATGATCCAATCCAGCCCTGTCAACCGGCGCACGGGCGCACGCCCCGCCATACATCCCTTGCCGAGAGACAGCCGCATCCGGTTCTTGAGCTCAAGGGGAAACCCGCGAAGCGGCGCCCCGCGCCCTTGACCTCAAGAACCGGATACGGCCCGCTGGCTGACAAGGGATGTATGGATCAGGCTGCGCATGAGCGCCAGAGATCGTCCTTCCTCTCAATGGGCGAGAACCTGTCTCCTCCCCCCTTGCCGGTTTGCCAATTCCGCTGTCTGTGCTATCGCCTCGCGCACCGCTGCAGCGTCGCCCTTTGCGGGGCAGCGCTGATCTCACAACGCGTTCCGACCATTTGCGGCTTGGCCGCCAGAACACTGCGCAACGAGCACCCATTGCCCGGATGCCGGCGCGAACGAACGGACACCATCATGCGACTTCCCACGCTCGACCCGGCCCTTTTCGACCACATCCGCCGCACCTGGTTTTTCAACCTGCGCGGTGACGTTCTGGCCGGCATCGTGGTGGCGCTGGCGCTGATCCCGGAAGCGATCGCCTTTTCCATCATTGCCGGGGTCGACCCGCGGGTCGGGCTGTATGCCAGCTTCTCGATCGCGGTGATCATCGCCTTCACCGGCGGGCGTCCGGGCATGATCAGTGCGGCCACCGCGGCGACGGCCGTCCTCATGGTCACTCTGGTGCGCGAACACGGGCTGCAATACCTGCTCGCCGCGACCGTGGTCGCCGGCCTGCTGCAGATCGGCGCCGGATTTCTCAAGCTGGGTGATCTGATGCGCTTTGTCTCGCGCTCGGTGATCACCGGCTTCGTCAATGCGCTGGCGATCCTGATCTTCATGGCGCAATTGCCCGAGCTGACCAATGTCAGCGCCTTCACCTATGTCCTGGTCGGCGCCGGCCTGGTGATCATCTATGGCTTCCCCCACATCACCAAGGCCATCCCCTCGCCGCTGGTCTGCATCATCGTGCTGACCAGCCTGGCGCTCTTCTTTGGCTGGGACAATGTGCGCACGGTTGGGGATATGGGCGATCTGCCCACGACGCTGCCGGTCTTCCTGATCCCGGACATTCCCTTCAATCTCGACACCTTGATGATCATCCTGCCCTATTCGGCCGCGGTGGCTGCCGTCGGCCTGCTGGAATCGCTGATGACGGCGCAGATTGTCGATGATCTCACCGACACGCCCAGCGACCGCAATCGCGAATGCATCGGTCAGGGTATCGCCAATTCGATCACCGGCTTCTTCGGCGGCATGGCCGGTTGCGCCATGATCGGGCAATCGGTGATCAATGTGAAATCGGGTGGACGCGGTCGCCTGTCGGCCCTCACTGCCGGTTCGGTCCTCTTGTTCATGATCCTGGTGCTGGGCGATCTGGTCGCCCAGATCCCGATGCCGGCCTTGGTCGCGATCATGATCATGGTCTCGGTCGGGACCTTCTCCTGGAGCTCGATCCGCAACCTGCGCGACCACCCCAAGAGTTCCAGCTTCGTCATGATCGCCACCGTTATCGGCGTCGTCGCGACCCATAACCTAGCGATTGGCGTCGGCGTCGGCGTGCTCCTGAGCGGGCTCTTCTTCGCCTGGCGAATTTCGCGCGCCTTCACGGTCACCAGCGAAGTGTCAGCCGACGGGCGAACCCGGACCTATCGCGTCGACGGCCAGCTCTTCTACGCCTCGTCGGAAGATTTTCTGCGGGCCTTCGATTTCAAGGATGCGGTCGATACCGTCATCATCGATCTCGGCCAGGCGCATGTCTGGGATCTCTCCAGCGTCGCGGCCGTGGACATGGCGGTGCTCAAATTCCGCCGCGAGGGGGCCGAGGTCGAACTGCTCGGCATGAATGAGGCCAGTAAGACCCTGGTCGACCGTCTGGGCATTCACGACACGCCCGGCGCGCTGGACAAGCTGATGGGCCATTAGGGGAAATTCCATGACCAAACTCATCCTTCTCGTCGACGGTTCGGTCTATGGCGAAAGCGTGTGCGATCACGCCGCCTGGGTCGCCACCACGATGGGCGCCGAGATCGAGCTGTTGCACGTGCTCGGCCGCCGCGACACCCAGAGCCTGCCGACCAACCTGTCCGGCTCGCTGGGCCTGGGTGCCAAGCATGACCTGCTGGACAAGCTCGCAGCCCATGACGAAGAACGCGCCAAGCTGGCCAAGGAACGCGGCCACGCCATCCTCGACGCGGCAGCCGCCTATCTCGCCGATCACGGCGTACCGGAGGTGTCCCGCCGTCTGCGCCACGGCGATCTGGTCGAAGCGCTGCAACAGGTCGAGGGCGACGCCGATCTCATCCTGGTCGGCAAGCGCGGCGAGGCCGCCGATTTCGCCAAGGAGCATCTCGGTTCCAACCTGGAACGCATTGTCCGCGCCGCCCACAAGCCGGTCATGGTCGCCTCACGCAAATTCGTCCCGGTCGAACGGGCACTGATCGCCTTTGACGGCGGCGCCAGCGCCAGGAAAGCCGTCAGCCACATTGCCGGCGGCCAGCTCTTCAAGGGCATCCCGCTACACCTTCTGACAGTCGGCAAGGACGACCCCGGTCGTACCGACGCCCTTGAAGCCGCCGCCGATGAGCTGCGGACCGCCGGCCACAATGTCACCACGGCCATCCGGACCGGCGAGCCTGAAAACGTCATCGTCGACTATGTCGAGGACGAAGCCATCTCGCTTCTGGTGATGGGCGCCTACGGCCATTCCCGCCTGCGCAATCTGGTGATCGGCTCGACCACGACAGACATGATCCGCAATTGCCACATCCCGCTGATGCTGTTCCGGTGATGCAGTTCCGATAGGGATGTTTGTCATCCCCGTTGGGTGTCCGGCGAAGGCGGGACGTCCACCCGGGATGACAAAATGTGGGTCATTGAGACGAGAGAACCTCCCCAAACTCCGTCATCCGACGGCTTGTCCGGGGGACCTCGACCATCCTGTCAGCCGGCAAGCCAAGGTCCCCCGGATGCCCGCTTCGCGGTCACCGTGGGATGACGGTAGAGGGATGGATCAATCTCTGTGAAACAAGGCGCCCCGGCGCACACCCGGCCATACTTCACTTGCCGGGAGACAGCCGTATCGGGGTCTTCAGCTCAAGGGGCATACCCGCGAAGCGGCGCCTGCGGCGCCCTTGACCTGAAGACCCCGATACGGCCCGCTGGCTGACAAGTGATGTATGGGTTGATGCGCGCGAGGTGCGCGACAATTGGTGTATGTCCCGGTGTCTCGCATTTTTCGTCGCTTTCCTCCCCACATTGTGGGGAGGTGGATCGCCGCATGACGGCGAGACGGAGGGGTGGCGCCGAAGGCGGCATGGGCGTCTCTCGCTGCGCTCGACCCCATCGACCCGAGGCTGCGCCTCGGCCCACTTCCCCATGGAATGGGGAAGAAAGGGAAGCAAAGCCCCCTACCCCGCAATCAACGCCGCCGCGACACGCTCCGCCGCTGCGTCATCCTTGCCCATGGCTTCCAGCGCCTTGGCGGCGATGTGGCGGGCGTTGAGGCCGGCGGTTTCGTACATGTCGAACGGGGCTTCCTGGTCCTGGAAGGTGTCGGGCAGGGTCAGGGTGCGGATGCGCAGGCCGCGATCGAGCGCACCCTTGCCGGCCAGCAGGTGCAGGACGAAGGCGCCGAAGCCGCCGACCGCGCCCTCTTCCACCGTGATCAGGACTTCGTGCTCGCGCGCCAGGCGCAGGATGAGATCCTCGTCCAGCGGTTTGGCGAAGCGGGCATCGGCGACGGTGGTTGAGAAGCCCTGTACGGCCAGCGCGTCGGCGGCCTTGAGGCTTTCCTCGAGGCGGGTGCCCAGCGAGAGGATGGCGATGCGTGAGCCTTCGCGGACGACACGGCCCTTACCGATCTCCAGTGGTTCGATCTGGTCGGGAATTTCAATGCCGGTGCCATTGCCGCGCGGATAGCGGAAGGCGGACGGGGCGTCATCGATCAGCGCCGCAGTTTTCACCATGCGCGACAATTCCAGCTCGTCGGACGCGGCCATCAGCACCATGCCCGGCAGGGCGCCAAGATAGCCGATGTCAAAACTGCCGGCATGGGTGGCGCCGTCAGCGCCGACCAGGCCGGCCCGATCGATGGCAAAGCGGACGGGCAGTTTCTGGATCGCCACATCGTGGACGACCTGGTCATAGCCGCGCTGCAGGAAGGTCGAATAGATCGCCGCGAAGGGCTTCATGCCATCGGCGGCGAGGCCGGCGGCGAAGGTGACGGCGTGCTGTTCGGCAATGCCGACATCGAACATGCGGTCCGGGAAGCGTTCCCCGAACAGGTCGAGCCCGGTCCCGCCCGGCATGGCGGCGGTGACGCCGACGACGCGGCTGTCGGTCTCGGCCTCGCGGATCAATTGCCGGGCGAAGACCTTGGTGTAGGACGGCGCATCGGCCTTGGACTTTTGCTGTTCGCCGGTGATGACGTTGAACTTGGCGACGCCGTGATACTTGTCGTCAGACGCCTCGGCCGGGGCATAGCCCTTGCCCTTCTGGGTCACGACATGGATCAGGACCGGGCCGTTATCGCCATCGCGCACATTGCGCAGGACCGGGACCAGCTGGTCGAGATCATGGCCGTCGATCGGACCGACATAGCGAAAGCCCATCTCCTCGAACAATGTGCCGCCCATGGCCATGCCGCGCATGTATTCCTCGGCCCGGCGTGCCGCCTCCTCGACGCGCAGCGCCTTGGCAACGCCCTTGCCGAGCTTGCGGATGGAGCGATAGCCCTGCGAGGAAACGAGGCGGGCAAAATAATGGCTCATCGCGCCGACCGGCGGGGCGATGGACATGTCATTATCGTTGAGGATGACGATCAGCCGGCCACCGATATGGCCGGCATTATTCATCGCCTCATAGGCCATGCCGGCGGACATCGAGCCATCGCCGATGACCGCGATGACATTGCGGTCTTCTTCCTTGAGATCGCGCGCCACGGCAAAGCCGAGCGCCGCCGAGATCGAGGTCGAGGCGTGGGCCGCGCCAAACGGGTCGTATTCGCTTTCCGAACGCTTGGTGAAGCCGGACAGGCCGCCGGCCTGGCGCAGGGTGCGGATGCGGTCGCGGCGACCGGTCAGGATCTTGTGCGGATAGCATTGGTGGCCGACATCCCAGATCAGCGTGTCGGTCGGGGTATCGAAGACATGGTGCAGGGCGGTGGTCAGTTCGACCACGCCGAGGCCGGCGCCCAGATGGCCACCGGTGACCGACACTGCATCAATCGTCTCGGCGCGCAGCTCATCGGCCAGCGTCTTGAGTCGGTCGATCGGCAGATTCTTGAGATCTGCCGGTGAATTGACGGTGTCGAGGATCGGGGTCTTCAGTGCCATGGACATGCGGCCTTTCACGAGCGCCGCGCGAGGATGAAATCGACGGCCTCTCTCAAAACATCTGCTCGTGCGCCGAAAGGTTCAAGGTGGTCCTTGGCCTGTGCGGCCAAGTGCCGCGAACGGTCACGCGCGCCTTCCACTCCCAGAATGGTGACGAAGGTGGCTTTTCCTTGACCGGCATCCTTGCCGACGGCCTTGCCCGCTTCGCCCGCATTGCCCGTGGCATCCAGGAGATCGTCCGTTATCTGATAAGCCAAGCCAAGATCATGGGCAAACCCCTCCAGCGCCCGACGTACAGACTCGTCGACATCCTTGAGGATGGTCGCACTCTCGACCGCGTAGGAGATCAGCGCTCCGGTTTTCATGCGATGCATGCGGGTGACAACGGAAATGTCGAACTGTTCGGTTTCGGCCCGGATGTCGATCATCTGGCCACCCACCATGCCATAGGGACCCGACGCCCGTGACAGGCGCTCGACCAGACGGGCCCGGACACTGCCGCGCTGATGGGTGTCGGGATGGGCCAGGATTTCATAGGCGACCGATTGCAGCCCGTCGCCGGCGAGCACGGCCGTCGCCTCGTCATAGGCCTTGTGCACGGTCGGACGGCCGCGGCGCACATCATCATCATCCATGCACGGCAGATCGTCATGGATCAGCGAATAGGCGTGGACGCATTCCAGCGCACAGGCGGCGCGCAATATGCCGCGCTCATCGGCATGAACAAGATGGCCGGCCTCGATGGTGAGGAAGGGGCGCAGCCGCTTGCCCGGCCCGAGGGCCGCATAACGCATGGCCGAATTGAGATGGGCTTCCGGCCCCTCGGCCCGCGGCAACAGGGCATCGAGCGCGACCGTCACCCGGTCGGCATGCTCGTTGAGTCGCTGTTCGAAAGTCTCCATCGACCTGCCTGTCCTGCCTGCCCGTCAGGGCTCCCCCAAGGCACCTGCCTCGATCTTGCTGTTCGTGTGTCGCTAATGCAGTCGCGACCCGTCGGGCACGGGCTGGTCCGGCGCCATCAACACGATCTCTCCTGTGCCATCAGAAACGCCGAGTGTCAGCACTTCCGAGCGCATCGGACCGATCTGGCGCGGCGGAAAATTCACCACCGCCAGCACCTGCCGGCCGATCAGCGCGTCCGGCGTGTAGTGGGCCGTGATCTGGGCCGAGGACTTCTTCGTCCCCAACTCGCCGCCAAAATCGATCCACAGACGGATCGCCGGCTTGCGCGCTTCCGGAAAGGGTTCGGCCTGCACCACCGTGCCGATGCGGATGTCGAGCTTGAGGAAATCCTCGATCGACGCCATGCCGGGATCTTCGTCAGCCACGACTAGTCCAGCCCGGCCGGTTCGGTCGTCGGCTGGCCATCTTCGCCGCGGACGATCTTTTCGACCTTCAACTCGGCCGCCTTCAGCTTGCTGTCGCAATGCGCCTGCAGCGCCGCGCCGCGCTCATAGATCTCGATTGAGCGCTCCAGCTCGACCTCGCCCGACTCGAGCTGGCGGACAATGCCTTCCAGCTCGGCAAGCGCTTTTTCAAAGCTCAGGGTGGCAATATCGGCATGCGGCTCGGCTGCCATCAACTCTCTCCGTATTCGAAAGGTCCGGGTGTCGGTTCGGGCGGAATTGCCGGACACCATAGGAAGCCCGACGGTGCGCGGCAATCGGTGCGTCAGTCGCCGCGATATTCATACCGCCGCCAGGACCAGTAGCTGTCACCGCCATCGCGGACACAGACCCAGCCAGCGGCTTTCAGGTGCGGTCGCATCATCCGGTTAAACCAGCCATGGGCACAACACACGACCGGTCCGTCATCTGCGGCCCGGATCAGACGTTCCACAGCCCGCGCCGCGCGAATGTCGGCATCAACCCGGCTCTCGCGTCCGCGCGACTGACCCAGCCACCAGGTGCAGCGCGCAAACACGCCCCAAGTCTTGGCCATGAAACGGCCCGGCCAGGGCGGCGGCGGCAATTCAGCCTCGATGAAATCCTTGTCGATCACCAAGTCACGGTTCGGCGCCACCGCCTGCGCCGTTTCCACGGCCCGTCGCAAGGTCGAGGCAAAGATGGTGCTCGCCTCGACGGCCTGTTGCTGCAACGCCTCCGGAGCGACCTGACCGGCAACCAGCGGTGCGGGCTGGTATTCATTGTCCCACCAGTCCTCATAACCGCGCCAGTCCAGCATCGCTTCGCGGTTCGCGAGCGGCTGGCCATGGCGGGCAATGGTGATGAAGCCGGGCCGCGAAGGCGTGGCAGGTCTGATGTCGGTCATGCTCTGATTTCAGTCACACTTGATCACGGTCACGGGCGGGGCAGGCGCAACAACCGGCGCGCCCCGACGCAGCCTGGCAGGATTTTTGGTCACGCTTCGGACAACGCGCCGGCAAACGCCGCCGCCGACCGCCCCAAGGCCGGACAGTCGTAGCCACCCTCCAGCACGGAAACAAGCCGCGATCGGCTAAAATCGCGGGCAATGCCAGCCAGTTGCCGTGCAACCCAGGCATAGTCATTGCTGCGCAGACCCCAACCGCCGACCGGATCGTCCGCATGCGCATCAAATCCGGCCGAGACGAGGATCATGTCGGGCCTCGCCCGTTTCAGCGCCGGAATCACCAGTGTCTCGAAGCGTGCCCGCCATTGGGAACCGGTGACGCCCTCGGGCATGGGACAATTGAGAACATTGCCGCCAAGCCCGGTCTCGCCCTCCCCGCCCGTGCCGGGATAAAGCGGCGCCTGATGCAGGGACGCAAAAAACACGCGGCCGTCGCGCTCGGCCAAGCATTGCGTGCCATTGCCGTGATGCACGTCGATATCGATGATGGCGACCGAGGCCAGATCGTGGACCTCCAGCGCGTGCATCGCCGCGATGGCAATGGTGTTGAAAAGGCAAAACCCCATCGGCCGGTCCGGCTCGGCATGATGGCCCGGTGGTCTCGCCAGCACAAAGCCGGCGCCGCCATCAGCGGCCACCACCGTGTCGACGGCCGCCACTGCCGCGCCGACCGCACCGAGCGCTGCGGCGGCGGAGCGGTCGCAGACAAGCGTGTCGGGATCAAGCGCCACCCACTCGCCGTCCGGCGCCTGGGCACTGGCGCTGAGCACCCGGTCGACATGCGCCGCGCTGTGAAAGCGGGCGAGGTCCGGCATGCCGGCCGCACCAGCCTCGACCCAATCACATCCCGGCAGGGCAAGCAGTGCCGAGCGCGCGGCCTCATAGCGACCGACATGTTCGGGATGGCCGGGCGGGACGGCGTGAAGGCGGCTGGCGGGGCTGTCGAAAATCGTGGTTTTCATGACCGCCAGTGTGGGCATTTCCCGCCCCGCAATCCAGCCCCGACCACGCCCTTATTCCGACGGGGTTTGCAGCTCAGGACGGGGTCAGGCGCTCATCGCGGCGCCATTGTGCCGGGCCGCTGTCGGCAGCAACACGACGTCTTCCATGAACTGGCTGTAGTCACACAGGATTTCCTCGCCAGGGTGAATGTCGCGCCGGGCCTCGCCATTGCCGTCGGCACGGAAATCAATATTCGGCGCACCGCTGTGATTGAGAAAGCGGGCATGATCACCGTCCAGCAGATAGCCGTTCAGGCCACGGTCGAAATAGGCATAGCGCTGCATGTATTGGCGGTAGACCTGCGGACGTTCGACCAGCTGGGCCTCGGTCAGGACCAGGTCGACCGCTTGGTCGAGCACCCAGACCAGGGTGCCGGCCGGGATGAAATCGGACGCAAAAACGCCCAGCCCTTCCAGCGGGCTGGGGGCAAGATAGGTGTCCACGAGAAGCATGGATTTGTCACTCCGACCAGCCGCGTCGACGGCAGGCAGTGGGGCAGCGGCGGGTCCGGATCAAGGCCGGCCGGCCGCAGAGTGCGACGCTCCAAATCCCATATTGGCGAAATTTGAAAAAGCGCAAGCGGGATTTTATGCGCGGCGCGCCGACCCTGCCTCGCAGGTCAGAAATTATAGGGAGAGCCGGCGCGGATCCAGGCCAGGGCGAAGCCGACGGCGACGCCGGCAATGATCACCACACTGATCCAGCCACTTCCCGATCTCGTCCGCATTGCCCCGCCCCTCACTATCTTGTCGTGACAGGTCTGAAGCTAGCGGTGAATCGGATTCAGCCAACGGTAAAGTTGTGAGCTCTGACAGGCACTTATTCAGGGTGTGACGGTCATCACACCCTGAATAAGTGCACCAGTGAGCTCGCCCGCGACCGGGACAGCCGGATGACCGGCGTCAGGGGGCTGCGTTCTGGACTGTGGCCGACGGCTTGCCCGTCCAGCGCGCTGTATTGATCCCGGCGAAAAGCAACCAGAAAGCAACCACCCACTCAAACAGGGCCCCCGGCAGGAAGAAGAGCATGACGTGCTCCTTCAGGGACGGGAACAAGACGATGGTCGCGGCCACGGATCCGACAACCAGATAGGTGAGCATGCCCCAGGCTGCCAACCATCGCGGAATGAAGCGCGCGCGGAAGAACAGGGCGAAGAAGAGGATGCCACCAACGGCCATCGGGATCAGCAGGAAGTAGATCGCCGAACCGTATACATCGCGCAGGAGTATCACGAGGGCGGATCGTTCCTCACCCGAAAAACCGGGGCTCAGATCCGGGTTCACGACCGCTGCAAAGGCGGCGTATTTGAAAATGATGAAAGTCGCCCCCATCGCGCTTTCGATCAGCCGGCAGAAGGCTCCGACGAGGGCGCCTCCCTGGCTCACCGGCTTCAGCACGGCGTACATGGCGGCCGCCGAAATGACGACGAACGTGTACATCACCGCCTCGGCCAGGAGCCCCGTCCGAAACAGGAATTCAAGCGGCTGCGACGCGGCGTCCCCACCCGACAGCGTGCTGAGCCCGGGAATCGGGCCAAAGGTGATGTAAATCCCGGCAGCGGAATAGATGACGTAGGATAAACCGGCCAGCCGGGCCATGCGGCGGGCGGACTGATCGGTGTGTTGTAATGCAGACATGGCGTGAGCGCCCCCGTCGACTAAGCAGTGATCCAAGCCGGTGCGATCACCGGCCCCCCGGACATGCAGGAGATCGGCTTGCCTGTCGTCCGAATGGGGCCATTCGGACATTGTCGTGCACTAGGTGACGGCGTTCTCCACGTCTCGCGACCGGCCACTTCGTGCCTTTGCGCGATATTGGCTCGGCGGCGTGCCGACATGTTTCTTGAACGCCGCATTGAAGGTTGAGCGGGAGTTGAACCCGACCTCCAGGGCCACTTCGAGCGTATTGAGATCGGTCTCGCTCAACAAGCGTTTGGCCTCGTCGGCCCTGTGACTGTTCACGAAGTCAAAGAAATTGACGCCGAGATGCTGCGAGAGAGTTTCGGATATATGGTTCTTGGTGACGCCCGTGACGTCGGACAGTTTTTGCAGCGACAGGTCGCTGTCGGCGTAGAGCTTGTCGGCCTCCAACGCGCCCAGGAGCTTGGCGGCCGTCCGGGTCATCCGTTGCTCGGTCAGGATCGGCTGTCTGATCGGCGCCTCGGCTTTGGCCGCCCGGTCCGAAGGCAGGGCGGGCTGGTGTACGCCGAGATAGGCGAAGGCCGCGATCGCCAAGGTTTCGGTGAAGGCCAGGGCGATGTTCAAAACAGGGATCGAGGTGCCGGTCATCCACAGGATTTGCTTGATGGCAAACAACGTCCAGGCGCCAGCGAAGACGAAAAGAATGGTCCGCAGCCAGTCCAGTGATTTGCGCTCGACATTGGCAAACGCGTCCATCATGCGCCCCCTGTGCCGCATCTGCAGCCGCAGGGCCAAGATCAGGTAGCAACCGGTGAAGGTCAGGAAAATGACCAGCGACGCGGTGCAGGTGTAGAGCGCGATCCGGTAATGGTCGGGATTGCGGGTCGCCGGATCCGCCAGGGCGAGTTTCTGGTCAGCGCTCAGGCTGGCAAAGGGCAGCATCGCGACAAGAACCAGTACCGGGCCGAGCAGCACCAGCCAGTCGAAGCCGCCAAAACGACGGCTTGTCGTCGAGACCAGGGCGCGGGCAAAGAAGAAGACCGCCGGCCCCAGAACCATTTTGATCGCAAGATCAGCCCCGACCAGATGCGGTGCAAGCCGATAAGCACCCGAGACAATGACGAGTTGACCGAGCACATGCGCCAGCAGCGCGATCAGCGCCAAGCAGAAATACAAGGACCTGTCGCCGCGCTGACCGGATTTGGTCAACGCCATGACCAGCGCGAAACCGATGGATCCGGCTGCGATGGCGTAGGCCATTGTCAGAAACGTGTCGGTCATCACCCTGCTTCTCCGCCGTGTCGCGATCCAGGGCAATCACCCAGCCAGTCCGGGCCATGCCGCGTTGACCGGACTCCCGCCGCCCGTCCGGTCAGTGCGCCGCCGGGATCGCCATGATCTTCACACCGGGAGGCGCTGCCGGCTCTTCCGGGACGAAGAAGTCGGGTAGGAGTTCGATCGACGGGTCGTAGGAATACTTGTCGAGATCGCGCTCGCCCTCATCCCACAGGAAGCTGTCATCGATGATGAAATTACCGGTGAACTCGGCCGCCGGCTTGTTGAGGACGGCATAGGCGGTGTCGGCGAGAATCTCCGGCTTGCGGCAACTCTTCATCGCCTCTTCACCGGCCAGCACGTTTGAGATGGCGGCGGTGGCGACGGCGGTACGCGGCCAGATCGCATTGGCGCCGATCTTGCCCTTGAACTCCTCACCCCAGCCCAGGATGCACAGGCTCATCTGGTATTTCGCCGAGGTGTAGGCGACATGCGGACCAAACCACATCCCGCGCATGTCGAGCGGCGGCGCCAGGGCGATGATGTGCGGGTTCTCGGCCTTCATCAGATGGGGCAGGCATTTCTGGGTGGTCAGGAAAGTGCCGCGGCCATTGACCTGGTGCATCAGGTCATAGCGCTTCATCGGCACATCGACCGTGCCGCGCGGATAGATGGCGGAGGCATTGTTGATCACGGCGTCAATGCCACCGAACCGCTCGACCCCGGCGGCCACAGCCGCCTCGACCTGCGCCTCGTCACGAATATCGCATTTGACCGCAAGCGCCTGTCCGCCGGCGTTCTCGATCGCCTTGGCCGCCGTGTGGATCGTGCCTTCAAGACGCGGATCAACGGTATCGGACTTGGCGGCGATGATGATATTGGCGCCGTCACGGGCGCAGCGTTCACCGATCGCGAGGCCAATGCCGCGCGACGCGCCGGTGATGAAAATCGTTTTACCCTTGAGGCTCATGGCGCTCTCTCCCCGAATGCGTGATTTGGACAGAGACTAGAGCGCAGCCTGTGCCGGCGCCAGACTAGTCGCTGACACGGCCCAGAATGCGCGTCAGCGGGACAAGGCCTGGCCCGCCCCGCGCGCGGCTGTCGCGCGACATGTCGCGGTTGTCGCCGAGCACGAAGACCCGGCCCTCCGGCACGGTGACGGGCGGGACCTGGTCAAGAAATTCCTGATCGCCCTGTTCGAAAATATCGTGAACATGCCCGCCCGGCAGTGTCTCGCGATAGCGGGTCACGACTACCGGCCTGACGCGGGCGGTATAGGTTTCCACGCCAACCTGCTCGCGCAACACTGCCTCGCCATTCACAACCAGCCGGCCGTCCTGATAGGCGACCTCGTCCCCGGCAATTGCCACGACGCGCGTCAAGATCGTGCGCGACGGCGCCTGCATCGTATCGAGAAAGACAATAACATCGCCCCGCACCGGCGCCTGGCCGGGCAGCAAGCGCTGCGGGTCCAGATGCGGCCCGAAAATCGGCAGGCTCACCGTATTGTAGCCATAGGCGAGCTTGTTGACGATGAAGCGTTGGCCCGGTTGAACAGCGGGCATCATGCTTTCCGCCCGGGTCGAGAACACCGAAACGCTGGACAACACCAACAAGACCACCAGGCCGCCGAGCGGCAGGATCCAGCGCCACATCGCCTAAAGCCCGCGCCAGACCCGGCCAGAGGGGCAATGCAGGCCCTGCTCGCGGCGGCAGCGTTCCAGCGTGAACAGGACGGTCTCGGCCCGGCCGACGACATTTTCCAGCGGCACAAAGCCCGGCCCGCCCGACGCACGGCTGTCACGTGACGCGTCGCGATTGTCACCCATCACGAAAACAGTGCCGGGGCGCACGGTGACCGGGCCGAAATTGTCCAGCGGGTCATTGTCGCTCTGCTCGTAGATCTCGTGATCGCGATCGCCCGGCAGGACTTCGGTGTAATGGCTCACCGTCACAGCAACGCCAGACCGGTCCTCGCGATAGATGCGGACATCCTCCAGCATGCGCGGCACGACCTCGCCATTGAGATAGAGCCGACCCTCGCGGACCTCGACGACATCACCGGCGACACCCACGACACGCTTGATGAGATTGCGCGCCGGTGTCTGGTTCTCGTCGCGGAAGACCACGACATCGCCGCGGCGCGGCTGCGACCAGGCCAAGCGGCCATTCCAGCTGTCCGGCAGCACATAGCCCAGCCCCAGCGGCAGGGAGTGGACCGAATAGCCATAGGCCCATTTCGACACCAGCACCCGGTCACCGACCTCAAGCGAGGGCTGCATACTCTCGGAGGGGATATGGAAGGCCGCAAAGCCGAAGGTCACCAGACCCAGCCACACCGCCGCCACACCGGCGACAAAACGCACGGTCTCGAGGATTTCATCGGCCGCACGGCCCGCAAGACGCTTCATCAAAGGACTCATTTCAATTTGACTGCGGTTCCATAGGCGAGAATTTCGGCGGCGCCTTCCATCACGGAGGATGTCGAGAGGCGGACCGTGATGATGGCATCGGCGCCCAGCTCCTCGGCATGCCGGACCATGCGGTCCAGCGCCTGTTCGCGCGATTCCGAGAGAAGACTGGTATATTCGGGCACTTCGCCGCCGACCAGATTGCGCAGGCCGGCGATGAAATCGCGCCCGAAAAAGCGGGCGCGGACAACATTGCCGCGGGCAATGCCCACCGTACGGTCGATCTCGCGCCCGGGCACCGTATCGCCCATCGTGATTATCAGGCTCATTCCTCATCCCCTTGCAGCACAAGCCGGTCCGAACAGGCCCGCCAATACATCAATGCCACTCCCAGCGCCGGACACCCGGTCGCCGCCAGCCAGAGATAGCTGACGGGATAGGGCAGTTGCCAGCCGGCCAGCAAGCCGGCGGCGAGCAGTCCGAGATAGCCGGCCAGTCCACCCAGAAGGAGAACCGGTATCGCAATATCCAGAAATCTGCCTAACACGGGGCTGCCTAACGCTGGCTGAATGGTCCTGTGCGGACGAATACACCTTCTTCGATACGTCGAAATTCGCCCGCAACCAAGAAGTCAGCCTGCCAATGACGGTATTTTAAGCTGCAATCGTGGCCGCGAAGCCGCAGGGGACACTTGTCCGCCCTGTCCCGCTTGGACGCGGCGCCGCCTGCTGGCACCCTGATCGACAAGGAGAAATGCCCCATGTCCGACACGATCATCGAACCGAACGGCCAAGCGGCCGACCGCGACGACAAATTATTCGCCGGCCTCAATTATGTGCTGTTCCTGATCGGCAATATCATCGGCATTTCCAGCATCCTCGCCGTGATCATCGCCTATTCCCGACGCGAACGGGCGCCGCGCTGGCTGCAATCGCACTATACCTACCAGATCAAGTCCTTCTGGACGGCGGTGCTGAGCATCGTCGTATGCACCTTCATGATCCTGACCGGCATCCTGTCCCTCTTCGGCGCCATCGGCCTGGCCCTGACCTGGTTGTGGATGCTGATCCGCAGTGTCGTCGGCCTGATCCGTCTTCTCGACGGTCGCGGCCATCCCGACGCCGACGCGGTGTGGGTGTAAGCCAAGCATCGGTATCGCCACGGCGCTCGCGCCTCCGGGAAAAATGAAAAAGGGCGAGCGCTGGCGGTGCGTTCCACGACGCTCTCGCTTGTCATCCCGGACGCAGGCCCGGCCCCGAGCCGGGCGGAGATCCGGGACCCATTATCGCGAAAGCTGGCAGGACCGGGCGTCTGGGTCCCGGGTCTGCGGCCTGCGTACGCAGGCCATTCGCCCGGGATGACAAACGTGTGGTGGTCAGCGGGCCTATCCGCGTCATCAGCGCCGAATTCTGCCACGCGCCGCCGCCGCCAAGCCAAACACTTTTTTCCCGGCCGCAGCCCCGCAAAAGCGGGGCGGAGAGCCGGGAAAAATGAGAGGGGATGGAGGGGTATTTTCTCCCCGCGCTATGGGGCGGAAAAGGCGCAAGCCGCCCCTAAAGCCCGAAACCGACCTCATCAATCATGTCGGCACCCATGGTGATGTCGTCGACGCGCGACGGCGCCAGGGTCATGACGGCTTCGGCGTAGAAATTGGCGAGGGCGATGCGCTGGGCGGCGAAAGCCGGATCACCGACATTTTCCTTCTGGCGGCGACGGGCCGAGACGGCACCGACGCAGAGCAGCCAGCCGCCGACGGTCTCACCCGCCAGGGTCAGGAAAGGCGTGGCGCCGGCCAGGCGGTCCTTCATGTCGGCTTCGGCGAGCCAGTCGGCGGCCTCTTGCAAAGCTTCCAGGCTGTCGCGCAGGCGTTCACCGAGCGGCGGCAGGTCGGGATGGGAGGACGTCAGGCAGCTCTCGATCGTCTGGTCGATATCAGCATAGAGCTCGTCAAAGGCCGCACCGTCGGCCATGGAGAGTTTGCGGCCCACCAGATCAATCGCCTGGATGGCATTGGTGCCTTCATAGATCGGGGTGATGCGGGCATCGCGCAAATGCTGGGCGGCGCCGGTCTCCTCAATATAGCCCATCCCGCCATGGACCTGGATGTTGGCCGAAGCGACCTCGACCCCGATATCGGTCGACCAGGCCTTGGCGATCGGGGTGAGGAGTTCCTCGCGGCGTTTGGCGGCCGCCTTCTCCTCGTCCTCGTCACCATAATGCGCCATGTCGGCGGCGACCGCACAGGACACGCAGATGGCGCGCGCTGCGGCGATCTTGGCTTTCATCAGCGCCAGCGACCGCTTGATGTCGGGATGATGGATGATGGCGTGCGGCGCCGGACCCTCGGCATCCATGGCACGGCCCTGCTTGCGGTCGGCCGCGTAGGCCAAGGCCTGCTGATAGGCGCGCTCGGCAATGCCGACGCCCTGGACGCCGACATTGAGACGGGCCGAATTCATCATCGTGAACATGCAGCGCATGCCGGCATTCTCGCCGCCGATCAGCCAGCCGGTCGCCCCGGCATACTCCATGGTGCATGTCGGCGAACCGTGAATGCCCAGCTTGTGCTCCAGACCGATCGCCTTGAGCGAATTGGCCGAACCGTCGGGCAGGACTTTGGGCACAATGAAGAGCGAAATGCCCTTGCTGCCCTCCGGCGAGTCCGGCGTGCGGGCCAGCACGAGATGGATGATATTCTCGGCGCAGTCGTGATCGCCCCAGGTGATGAAGATTTTCTGGCCCGAGATTGCCCAGCTGCCATCCGCATTGGGCTCGGCCTTGGTGCGCAGCGCGCCGACATCGGAGCCGGCCGACGGCTCGGTCAGATTCATCGTGCCCGACCATTCGCCGGTGATCAGCTTGGGCAGATACATCGCCTTCTGCTCGTCCGTGCCGTGCGCGATCAGCGCCTCGATGGCGCCATAGGTCAGCATCGGGCCAAGCCCGAAGGAGAGATTGGCGCCCTGGATCATTTCCAGCACCGTCACCCCCAGCGCCCGCGGCAGGCCCATGCCGCCATGTTCGGTTCCGAACTGCAGCCCCTGCCAGCCGCCCTCGACGAATTGGGCATAAGCCTTCGGGAAGCCGGTCGGGGTGGTGACCCTGTCGTTTTCCAGCTTGCAGTGTTCGGCATCACCGACCCGGTTGAGCGGCGCCAGCACGCCCTCGGCCAGCTTGGCGGCCTCGTCCAGGATCGCCGCCGTCAGATCGGCGGAGAAGTCGGGGAAGGCGCCGGTCGCCTTCAGCCCTTCCACGGCCGCCACTTCTTCCAGCGTGAAACGCATTTCATCGACGGGCGCGCGATAGGACATGACCAACCTCCTCATGGATTGCCTGTTTGGCATTTCTTGTCGCGCAACATAGCGGCATGCCGCACCGATGCGAATCCGGAAACAGTGTTTTGTCCATCGCATCCAAAGGTGTGGCTTTATCGCGACGGCCAATGGCATCATATGGGTCATGTGACCGGCAAAGGCCGGCAATCTGGGAGACCGATATGACCGCGCCCAAAACCTATACCGGGGTTGCCATTGCCCTGCACTGGATCCTCGCCGTCCTTCTGGTCGGCATGGTGTTCTATGCTTGGCATATGGAAGACTTGCGCGAGGCGCTGTTTGCCGGCGGCGATGTGTCGATTGCCGAGGTACAGTTCGCCTATAATGCCCACAAGACGACCGGCCTCCTGATCCTCGTCCTGTCGCTCGGCCGCCTCGCCTGGCGGCTGACCCATCCGGTTCCGGCCCTGCCCGACGGCATGGCGGGCTGGGAGCGATTTGCCGCCACAGCAACCCATTGGGCCTTCTATGCCATCATGATCGGCATGCCGCTGGGCGGGCTGATCGCTGCCTCGGCCGCCGAACCGCCCACCCTTCTCTTCAACAATCCTGATCTCGTCCTGCCGAAACTGCCCGTCCCGCAGACCGAAGGCTTCCAGGACCTGTCCGGCAGCGTGCACGGTGCCGGCGGCTGGGCCATTCTCGGCCTGCTCGGCCTGCATGTCGCGGCAGCCCTTAAGCACCAGTTCATCAACAAGGATGGATTGATCGGCCGCATGATCCCCGTCCTGAAAGGATAATCTTGATGTTGCGTACCTCCCTGCTCGCCCTCGCCGGCCTGGCGCTGATGGCGCCGACGGCCCTCGCCCAGGACTGGACCGTCGACCATGACGCCTCCTCGGTCGCCTTCGAGACCACGGTCTCGGGCGGCGCCGTCACCGGCGCGTTTGACACATGGACCGCCGCGATCACGCTCGACCCGGCCGATCTGGAAAACGCACGGATCGAGGCCAGCGTGACCACGGCCAGCGGTTCGACCGGCAATCGCCAGATGGATGACAGCATGCTCTCGAATGCCGGTCTCAACCCGACCGATTTCGAGACGGCGCGTTTTGTCTCCGACGACATCCGGGCCACCGACACCGGTTATGAAGCGCACGGCATCCTGACCATTCGTGGCAGCGACCAGCCGCTGGTCATGCCCTTCACCCTGGACATCACCGATGGCCGCGCCGTGGCTGACAGCCATTTCGTCATCGCCCGGACCGATTTCGGCATTGGCGGGTCGAGCTGGGGATCGGCAGCGGCGGAAATCGCCATGGTCCTGCACATCGAGGCCGATGCGGCGAACTGACTTGCGGCTTGTGCTTGCATGACAGGGGGCTTGGGGGCTAGCTCATCGCCATGAGCGCCCCTGTGAAACCCGCCCCGATCAAACCGGCAAGCGATCCCGCCGTGATCGAAGAGGCCGCCGCCATTCTCAAGGCTGGCGGTCTCGTCGCCATGCCGACCGAGACGGTTTACGGCCTCGCCGCCGATGCCGGCAATGCTGACGCTGTCGCCCGGCTCTATGCGGCCAAGGGGCGGCCGCGCTTCAACCCGCTGATCGCCCATGTCGCGGGCCCCAACATGGCCTGGCGCTTGGCTGGCTGGCCCGACCTGGCGGATCAACTCGCGGAAACCTTCTGGCCCGGGCCGCTGACCCTGGTCCTGCCGAAACGCCCGGACGCACCGATTGCCGACATCGCCAATGCCGGCCTCGACTCCATCGCCCTGCGGGCGCCGCGCCATGCCGCCGCCCAAGCCCTGATCCGCGCTTTTGACGGGCCACTGGTTGCGCCGAGCGCCAACCCGTCCGGCGGTATCAGCCCGACCACGGCTCAGCACGTCGCGGACGGTCTGGGTGAGCGGATTGATCTCATCCTCGATGGCGGCGCCTGTCCGGTCGGCCTGGAATCGACCGTCATCGCCCTGCTGGGCGGTACACCAACCCTGTTGCGCCCCGGCGGTCTCGCCCGCCGCCAGATCGAGGCCATCACCGGACGGCTTGCCGAGCCGGGCTCGAGCGACACCCTGCTGGCACCGGGCATGATGAAAAGCCACTACGCCCCCAATGCCGCCATGCGTCTCAATGCCAGCGCGGCCCAAGCGGGGGAGGTTTTCCTGGGCTTTGGTCCGATCGACGGCGATCTCAACCTGTCACCCGGCGGTGATCTCGCCGAGGCCGCGACCGGGCTGTTTGCGGCCCTGCGCGCACTCGACGCACGCGGCGCGGCCAGAATAGCGGTTGCACCCATCCCCGATGAGGGTTTGGGTGAAGCCATCAATGACCGGCTGCAGCGCGCCGCCGCGCCCAAAGACGACCTGATCTGACCACAAGCCCCGTACCGGACCCGTTATGACCGACACGCTCTCAACCGCCAGCCCCGCCAGCACCACATTGCCGGCCGCCCTGCTCGCCCAGCTCAAACAAGTGCTCGGGCCCAAGGGCTGGTCGCAGGATGAGCACGAGTTGGCGCCCCATGTTGCGGACTGGCGCGGTCGCTATCAGGGTTCAACCCCGATCCTGCTCAAGCCGGCCAATACCGAAGAAGTGGCTGCCTGTGTGCGCCTGTGTCACGAGGCCGGTGTCGGCATCACCCCGCAAGGCGGCAATACCTCGCTGTGCGGCGCCGCAACGCCCCAGGGCGAGGTCCTCATCACGATGAAGCGGATGACCGCGATCCGTGAAGTCGATGTCGACAATGACTCAATGACCGTCGAGGCCGGCTGCGTGCTGGAAAACCTGCAGACCCTCGCTGCCGACAATAACCGCCTCTTCCCACTGTCGCTGGGATCACAAGGCTCGGCGATGATTGGCGGGCTGATCTCGACCAATGCCGGCGGCGTGCATGTGCTGCGCTATGGCATGACCCGCGAACTGGTCCTGGGCCTCGAGGCCGTCTTGCCCGACGGAACGATCTGGTCCGGGCTGACTGGCCTTCGAAAAGACAATACCGGTTATGATCTCAAACAATTGCTGATCGGCGCCGAAGGCACGCTGGGCATCATCACAGCCGCCACGCTGAAACTCTTCCCGCGCCCGTCCCGCATGGAAGTCGCGTTCTGCGGCCTCGCCAGCGCCGAGGATGCCGTCAAATTCCTCGGCCTCGCCAAACAGGTCTCCGGCGGCGCCGTCACCGCCTTCGAACTGATGCCGCGCATGGCGCTGGAGATGGTGTTGGAGCATGTGCCCGGGACCCGCGATCCACTGACTGGCGAGCATGCCTGGTATGTGGTGTGTGAGATGAGCTTCGGTCGCGCCGACGGGGCACGCGAGACGCTCGAGGACGCGCTGGGCCAGGGCTTTGAAGCCGGACTGGTCGCCGATGCGGCCATCGCCGAGAATGACAGCCAGATCCATGATTTCTGGCGCCTGCGCGAAACCATTGCCGAGGCCGAACGGGCCCATGGCAAGGCGGTCAAGCATGATGTCTCGATCCCGGTTTCGAAAATGCCGGCCTTCATGGCCAAGGCCACGGCCGCCGTGGAAGCCGAATTTCCCGGCGCCCTCGTCATCGCCTTTGGCCATGTCGGCGATGGCAATGTCCATTTCAATGTCGCCGCCCGGGAAACCGGCGCCGATGACGCCTTCATCGCCCAGGCCGCCCCGCTTTCGCGCCTGGTCTACGACCTCGTCGACAGCTTCGGCGGCTCGATCTCGGCCGAGCACGGTATCGGCATATTAAAACGCGCCGAACTGGCCAGCCGCAAACCGGTTGATGTCGCTGTGATGCGCGCCATCAAGACGGCGCTGGACCCGAAGGGGATCATGAATCCGCGGGTCTTGCTGTAGCGCATGTTCGGGCTGGCCCCACCGGTATCGGTCAAGCGGCCATTTGTTCGGCGACGTCCGCGGCGCCATCGCGCAGGACGGTCCATAAATCGCTTGTCAGTCAGCAGGCCGTATCCGCTTCTTCAGCTCAAGGGTGAAACCGCGCAGCGGCCGCTCTACGGCCCTTGACCTGAAGAAGCGGATACGGCGGTCTCTCGGCAAGCGGTCTATGGCGGGGTTCGCGCCGGAGGCGCGGGGCGTAAGGGGGACGAATGGTGCCCGTCCCGCGTTTTCTGCGCACGAATTCTGGCTGTTCCGATTATTCGTCAGCCCCGACCCGCCAGCCGCGTCAGATAATCCCGTCCGAAATCCACTTTCAGCGCAGCCCAGAGCGGCAGGTGGTCGGACATCTGGTGGGTGCGCCAATAGGTCTTGTAATAGAGCGATTTATTGCCTCTCGGCTTGCCTGACGATGTGGTGTCATAGGCGGCGCCCATGTCGGGGATATAGGTCGCCTCATCGGCCTCGCGATAAACATGGTCGTAGAAGTTGAAGGCGCCCGAAGCGAGGATCTGATCCTTGCGCAGGTTCGGCGTCATGAAGGCCATCTGGTCGAAAAAGCGCTTCTCCTTGCCGACATTGGTGACCTGCTGCAGGCCTTCCGGAATGACGAAGCCGGCATCGGTGAGCGCCGTGAAGGTCACATCGCCCGGGTCGAAAATGTTGAAATCACCAAGCAGGATCATGTTCCGCGCCCAGGCATGATCTTCCCTGGCGCGGGCCGCCATGAAATCGGCAATGGCCCGGATTTCGGCCTCGCGCTTGGGGTCTTCGGCCTTGCTCTGGCCGTAGACGATATGGACCGTCGACAGCATGAATTTGAACCAGCCGGTCTCGAAACCGACCAGATAGGGTGTCCGCGCCAATTGCTTGGACGGCGTGTAGACCAGCTTGCGATTGGCATCACGCGTCTCGATCGGCGGTATCACGACCTCGCTGGCCAGCCCGCCAAAACGCACCTTGCGGCTGTCATAGAGGAAGGCCATGCGCTCCTTGTTGCCCTCCGAGCCGCCAGTGACATCGGTGACCAGATATTTCCACCAGCGCCCGAGCAGGCGGCGCAATTTTTCCAGCGGTTCGGTGTCGCGCCGCACTTCCTGGATCGCCACCAGGTCGAAGCGCGAGATGATCTCGGCGATATAGTGATAGGGTTCGATGCCGCGCAGCCCATAGGCCGGGCTGTCGAATTCGCGGATATTCCAGGTCGCGAGCAGGAGCGTGTCGTCAATCGACTTTGCCGGGATCTGCTCGGTCAGGGCGTCGCCCAACGTCAGCAGATTTGCGGCAATTCGGCGCTGGAGCGGGTCAGACTTGTCGAGATCATAAAAGAAGGACATGCCGCGCTCCCCTGTTCAGCAGGTGCAGGATACAACCAAAACGGGCGGCCGGCCACTGGCAACGCGCCCGCACGGGCCCTATCTTTACCGGCAAGGAGATTGCCCATGCTGATTCTGCTCTCGCCCGCCAAGAACATGAATTTCGACGCCATCGATCGCGATCTGCCAACGACCACGCCGGACCTGATCGGTGAGACCCGGATCCTGTCGAAGACGACGCGTCAGCTGACGGCTCCCAAGATCAAGGCGATGATGAAGATCAATGATGATCTCGCCCGCCTCAATCGCGAGCGTTTCCAAGCCTTCGACGCCGACCAGCCCGGTGTGAAACAGGCCGCCTTCGCCTTCAATGGCGAGGTCTATCGCGGCCTCGAGGCGCACACGCTCTCCGCCGATGATCTCGACTGGGCCCAAGATCATCTGCGCATCCTGTCGGGCATGTATGGCGCCCTGAAACCGCTCGACGCCATTCACCCCTATCGCCTGGAGATGGGCCGCAAGCTGCACACAAGACGCGGCGAGAGCCTGTATGATTTCTGGGGCGACAAGATCGCAAAAGAGCTCAACAGCCTGCAGGCCGAGGCCGCCGAACCGATCATCCTCAACCTGGCCTCGAACGAGTATTTCAAGGCCGTCGACAGGAAGGCGCTGAAGGGCCGCGTCATCACCGCAACCTTCAAGGAAGAAAAAGACGGCCAGCTGCGCGCCCTCATGGTCTTCGCCAAAAAGGCCCGCGGCATGATGGCCCGCTGGGCCATCGAAAACCGCATCACCGACCCGGCCGACCTGGTGAAGTTCGACCTCGGCGGCTACCGGCTTGAAGCGGAGGGCTCGAGCGAGGGCGATCTGCTGTTCACCCGGCCGCAGCCGGCGGCGGCGGGGAAGAAGGCGGCTTAATCTCCTCACCGTCATCCCACGGTGATCGCGCAGCGATCATCCGGGGGACCTCGGCTGGCCGACGGGGCTTGCGCTCACCCGCTTCCCCGTTTCATCCGGCGCCTTCAGCGCTGAGGTCCCCCGGATCGCGGCAGAGCCGCGACCGTGGGATGACGGTGAATTGAGTGCATGCGAATATCATGCGATTATAAATTGCATGGAAGACCGGGAAGGCACGATTGCCGTCTACATGATGGCCAGCCGGTATGATGGGCCGCTCTATACCGGTGTGACGGCCAACCTCCTCTGGCGGGTCCGGCAGCACAAGGATGGCACCGCGTCCGGCTTCACCCGCAAATACAAATGCACCAGCCTGGTCTGGTGGGAACCGCACGGCGCGATCGTCGAGGCCATCCACCGCGAGAAGCGGATCAAGAAATGGCCGCGGCAATGGAAGATCAATCTCATCGAGGACCGCAATCCGCACTGGCGTGACCTCTGGGACGAGCTCTGGGCCGTGCCGCCCAACCCGGATTTGAAACTCTGATCTTTTTTAACCGTCATCCCACGGTGAGCGCGCAGCGATCATCCGGGGGACCTCGACTGGCCGACGGGGCTTGCGCGCGCCCGCTTCCCCGTTTCACCCGGCGACCCCAGCACTGAGGCCCCCCGGATCGCGGCGCGCCGCGACCGTGGGGTGACGGTGGATGGAGAGGGCTTTCACATCGTGGGGAAGAAAAGTGCAGCCCCCTTGACCTCCCTGCCGCCATCCCGTCTCTTGCGCTCCGCGCAAACTTGAAGGGTGGTTCATGTCTTCCATTCGTACGGATCTGAGCGGCCAGGTCGCCATCATTACCGGCTCGACGAGCGGGATTGGCGCGGCGATGGCCGAGGCACTGGCTCAGAATGGCTGTCACATCATTCTCAACGGGCTGGGCGATACGGCTGAGATCGAGACCCTGCGGGCGAAGATCGCGGCGGATCACGGGGTCGAGGTGCGCTACCATCCGGCCAACATGCTCAAGCCGGACGAGATTGCCGACATGGTCGCCTCGGCCGAGCGGGAGTTCGGGCGGCTGGACATATTGCTGTCCAATGCCGGCATCCAGCATGTCTCGCCGGTCGAGGACTTCCCGGCCGAGAAATGGGACGCCATCATCGCCATCAACCTGACCTCGGTCTTCCATGCAGCGAAAGCCGCAATCCCGATCATGAAGCGTCAGGGCAAGGGGCGCATCGTCAATCTCGCCTCGGCCCACGGCCTGGTCGCCTCACCGTTCAAGTCGGCCTATGTCGCGGCCAAGCATGGCGTGATGGGTTTCACCAAGACATTGGGCCTGGAACTCGCCGAGGACGGCATCACCTGCAATGCGATCTGCCCCGGCTATGTGAAAACACCGCTGGTGGAAAACCAGATCGCCGACACGGCAAAGGCGCGCGGGATAACCGAGGATGAAGTCGTGCGCGATGTCATGCTGGCAGCCCAGCCGACCAAGAAATTTGTCACCTATGAGCAGCTGGCCGGTGCTTTGCTCTATCTTGTCTCCGATGCCGGGGCCAATATGAATGGTTCCTGGATCAGCGTAGACGGCGGATGGACAGCCAAGTGAACGACAACGAAGCCATTCTCAAGATCGACTATAACGAGATACCGGTCACCGACATGGAAGCCGCCAAGGCCTTCTATGCCGGCGCCTTCGGCTGGAGCTTCATTGATTTCGGCCCGGCCTATGCCGCGTTCGAGAATGCCGGACTGGATGGCGGGTTGCGGCTTGAGGACAAGACCTTTGCCACCGGCTGCCTGATCATCCTGAAAGCCAAGGACATCCTCGCCGCCGAAGTGCGGGTCGAAGAGGCCGGCGGCAAGATCATCAATCGCGAGGACTTTCCGGGCGGGCGGCGTTTCCATTTCACCGATCCGAGCGGCAATGAGCTCGCGATCTGGTCGCCCAATGGCAAGTATGACCCGCAGGCCGCCAATGATCCGGACGAATGAGTTCGCCCTCTGACGGGACTGCAGCGTCTGACACCGCCACGCGGCGCCAGCCCGTGCCGGGGGCCGGCATGGTGGTATTCCGCGGCGATGAGGTTTTGCTGATCAAGCGCGGCAAGCCGCCCTATGAGGGGCAATGGTCGCTGCCCGGCGGCAAGATCGAATATGGCGAGACCGCTGCCGAAGCGGCTCTGCGCGAACTGGCCGAGGAGACCGGCACCACGGCGCGCATTGTCGGCCTGATCGATGTGATCGACAGTATCGGCCTGCGCGAGACCGGCCAGCCGGGCGATTGGCACTATCTGCTGGTCGACTTTGCCGGCGTCTGGACCGGCGGCGAACCGGTGCCGGCGGATGATGTCACCGAGGCCGCCTTCCTGCCCTATGACGAAGCGATCGCGCGCACCCAATGGGACCGCACCCGCGATGTGATCGGCCGGGCCCGCAAGATCGTCGCCGCCTTGAGCGCGCCACAATCCGTGCCATGATGCGCGCCATGCGCGCGCTCCTTGCCCTCCCTGTCCTGCTGGCCCTTGTGGCGACCCCGGCCCTGGCCCAGAAACCGCGCAGTTTTACCCGTCCGGAACCGGTCGCCGAGCCCCGTGAAGCCGGCCAACCGGCCCGCGATGACGCCATCGCGCCGGAGATCCGCGAAGAGCTCGACCTGGAACGCACCCTGCCCTATCTCGCCTACACGCTTGGCGAACTCCACTATCTGGCCTTCGCCTGTTCCGGCCCCGACGACCAGCAATGGCGCGAGCAGATGGTTGAACTCCTGGCTATGGAAGCGGCCGATGACCGGCGCTGGCGCGACCGGTTGATCGAGGGTTTCAATGACGGCTACCGCGCCCAGCAACGCTATCGTACCCGCTGCGGTCTCGAAGCCGACGCCGAACGCCGCGCCCTTGCCCATCGCGGCCGGGATTTATCGGAAATGATGCGCTCGGCCTATTTTGATTGAGCGCGATTGAACCGGCGCCAGCGGGACTTGCCGCGCACCAGTCCCGTTCCCATTGTCATGAACTCGCGGTAAGGATGACTGCGGGATGCGTGAGGGGACAAGATGTCGGATCGCCGGTCACAACTGGAATCACTGAGTATTGATCGCGACGAGGGCGCGAGCTCAGGCGGCGTGTCGATTGCCACCACGCTGATCATCGCCCTCATCTTTGCCGCCGTGTCGGCCGGTGCGACCTGGTATCTGACCCGCAGCGCCACGCCGGCACCACAGCCGGTCGCGGCCGTCGAGCCGCCCACGCCCGCCTCCGAAACGCCATCACAAGCCGCCGCGACGCCGGCCCGGCCCGCACCGCGCAGCTCGGGCCTGGTGGCCACCGGTTATGTCGTCGCCCGGCGGCAAGCCACTGTGTCGGCCGAGATTTCCGGCCGCATCGCCGAATTGCTGGTCGAAGAAGGAGCCCGGGTCGAGGAAGGCCAGGTCCTGGCCCGTCTGGACGATACCCGCGCCCGCATCCAGCTCGACCTCCTGATGGCCCAGCGCGACGCCGCGGCGACGCGCCCGCGCTCGCTGCTCGCCCAACTCAACGAGGCCCAGACCGTGCTGGAACGGGCCAATACGCTGGCCGCCCGCGATATCGGCTCCCAGGCCGCTGTCACCGCGGCCCGTGCCCAGGTCGACAGCTTGACCGCCCAAATCAATGCCGCGCGCGCCGATTACCAGGCCGTCGCCGCCCAGGTGCGGGCCCAGGAAGACCTGATCGACCGCCATATCGTGCGCGCACCCTTTACCGGCATCGTCATCGCCAAGAATGCCCAGGTCGGCGAGATCCTGTCCCCGGCCTCGGCCGGCGGCGGTTTCACCCGGACCGGTGTCGCCACCCTGGTCGACATGGAGTCGCTGGAGATCGAGGTCGATGTGAATGAGGGCCAGATCGGCCGCGTCACGCCCGGTCAACGCGTCGAGGCCCGGCTGGATGCCTATCCGGACTGGCGCATCCCCGCCCATGTCGAGGCCATCATCCCGACCGCCGACCGCGCCCGCGCCACCATCACCGTCCGCGTTGCCTTCGATGAACGCGATGGCCGCATCCTGCCGGACATGGCATCGCGCGTTATCTTCATCGAGTAGAAGTACTTTTATTTACAAAGCAACCAGTTTGCTGCACGCTTGCCCGATACCGCCGACGCCCGAAAAGAGCGCGACGGCCAGCCGAACGAGGAAATGCCGATGACGTCGCTCTACAGCCTCACCGACCTGTCCAAGGGCTATACCCGCGGCAAGGAGTCGATCACGATTTTCGAGGAACTCACCATGACCATCCCGGAGGGGGATTTCATGGCGATCATGGGTCCGTCCGGTTCCGGCAAGACAACCCTGCTCAACCTGCTCGGCGGCATCGACCGTCCGACATCGGGATCGGTGGAATGCCAGGGCGTCCGCGTCGACAAGCTGTCGGAAGGCAAGCTGGCCAAATGGCGCTCCCAGAATGTCGGCTTCATCTTCCAGTTCTACAATCTCATGCCGACGCTGACCGCGGCCCAGAATGTCGAACTCCCCCTGCTGCTAACCGGCCTGTCCGGCAAGCAGCGCAAGGAGCGTGTCGCCACGGCGCTGGACATTGTCGGCCTGGCCGACCGCAAGGGTCACCGGCCGCGCCAGCTCTCCGGCGGGCAGCAGCAGCGCGTCGCCATCGCCCGCGCCATCGTCGCCGATCCGAAAGTCCTGCTGTGCGACGAACCGACCGGTGATCTCGATCGCAAGTCGGCCGATGAAATCCTGGAGACGCTACAGCTCCTCAACAAGGATCTCGGCAAGGCCATCGTCATGGTCACGCACGACCCCTCGGCCGCCAAATACGCCCGCCGCGAACTGCATCTCGACAAGGGCCGCTTCGTCGAACAGGCGCAGGAGCCGGCCCAATGAATGATCTCACGCTGATCCGGAAGAATCTCTTCCGCAAGAAGCTGAGGGCGATCCTGCTCACCCTGTCGATCCTGATCGCTTTTCTGATCTTCGGGGTTCTCGGGGCCTTCCACACAGTGTGGACGTCGGGCGGAGCGCTTGCGGCTGACAACCGGCTGATCACGGTCAACCGGATCAATTTCACCGTCTCGATGCCCTTCGCCTATTGGACGCGCGTCTCGGCGCTCGAAGGCGTCGAGAATGTGGCCCATGCCAGCTGGTTCGGCGGCTATTTCCAGGAGCAAACGCAACAGGTCCAGACCTTCGCCGTCGACCCGGCGACCTATCTTGCAGCCTATCCGGAGCTGACCATGCCCGCCGAGCAGCGCCAGGCCTTCCTGGACACGCGCGATTGCCTGCTGGTCGGTACCGATCTGGCGGGTCAGTATGGCTGGTCGGTCGGCGACACCATCCCGCTCCTGTCCAACATCTGGCAGAAGACCGACGGCACTTCGAGCTGGACCTTCAACATCTGCGCCATTTTCGACGCGGAAGACGACAAGGTGCCGGCCAATTACGCCGTGTTCCACTACGACTATTACAACGAGGCGCTGGCCTTCAACTCCGACCAGGTCGGCTGGTTGATCATCAACACGACAGACCCGTCCTTTAACGACCAGGTGTCCCGCGCGGTCGATGAGTTGTTCGCCAATTCGCCTTCCGAAACCGAAACAACAACCGAGGCCGCCTTCAACGAGGCCTTCGCCAACCAGTTTGGCAATATCGCCTTGATCCTGTTGTTCGTGGTCGGCTCGGCCTTCACCACCATCCTGATCATTGTCGGCTTCACCATGGTGACCGCAATCAATGAGCGGACCGGCGAGATCGCCGTGATGAAAACACTCGGCTTCCCGGCCCCGCGCATCTTCCGCATGGTGCTGGCAGAATCCGTCATGCTCAGCTTGGTCGGTGGCCTGCTCGGCCTCGGCTTGGCCAATCTGATGATTTCCGGTGTCGCCGACGCCGCGGCGGCCTTCCTGCCCGGCCTCGCCCTGTCGGCACAAGTGTTCTGGGTCGGCGTCGGACTGGCGATCCTGCTGGGCCTGCTCACCGGGATTGTCCCCGCCATCAATGCACAGCGGGTGAAAATCATCACCGCGCTCGGCAAGCAATAGGAGCGCGTCATGTTGAACCAAATCGGCGCTGTCACCCTGCTGAACCTGCGCTCCATCCCCCAGCGTGCCGGACTGTCCCTGGCGACCATCATCTCGATCGCGCTGGTAACCGGCGTGCTGCTGGGCTTCCTCGCCATGTCGAACGGTTTCCGGGCAACCCTGCAGGGCACCGGGTCCGAGAGCGTGGCTGTCATGTTACGGGCCGGGTCACAGGCCGAACTCAATTCCGGCCTCTCCTCGGACCAGGTCCGCCTGATCGAGGAGGCCCCTGGCATCGCGCGTGATGCCGACGGGACCGCACTGGTGTCCGGCGAACTCTTTGTCATTGCCGACGGCATCAAGCGCTCCTCCCAAACCGAAGCCAACCTGCCCCTGCGCGGCGTTGGTGAACAAGCCCTGCGCCTGCGCGAAGGCTTTGAACTCGTTGAAGGTCGCATGTTCGAGACGGGCACCAATGAATTGGTGGTCGGCGAGGCGGTGTTGCGCGAGTTTTCCGGCTTCGAACTCGGCGAGACCATCCGCCTCGGCCCCAATGAATGGGTCGTGGTCGGCATCTTCTCCACTGGCGGTTCGGTGTTCGACAGCGAAATCTGGGCCGACATCGCGGTCATCCAGAATCTCTACAATCGCGGCACCGGCGTGCAATCCATCCGGGCCCGGCTGACCTCACCGGAGGCCATTGAAGAGCTGCGCGCTTATGAGGAAAACGAGCCACGCCTGAATCTCGACATCCAGAGCGAAACCGATTTCTTCTCCGGCCAAGCGGGCGGAACGGCCGTGCTGATCGAATTCATCGGTTGGCCGCTGGCCATCGTGATGGCGATCGGCGCCCTCGCCGGGGCGTGGAACACCATGTATTCCTCGGTCGATACCCGCATGCGCGAGATCGCCACCCTGCGCGCCATCGGCTTTTCCGGCTTTGCCGCTGCCGTCGGCACCATGGTCGAGTCCCTCGTTCTGGCCGCGATCGGTGGCCTGGTCGGCGCCGGCGCCGTCTATCTCCTGTTCAACGGGATATCCGCGTCGACACTGGGATCAGGCTTCACCCAGGTGGTGTTTTCCTTCGCCGTGACCGGCGGCTCGGTGATCGCCGGCATGGTGATGGCCATCATTATCGGCTTCCTCGGCGGCCTCGTCCCGGCCATCCGCTCGGCCTATGTGCCGCTGCTGACGGTTCACAGGAGCGAATAGGCATTTCGGGGGCAGCCAGGCGCCAGCCCTGCCTGCTCCCGACTTGTCCAGCCACCGGACCATTCGACGGTCTGGAAAACCGACTCCCTCTAAAGTAGCATGCCGACGGGTGGCGCTTTCGGGGGAGTCTCGTGCGGGCGGTCTATGGCTATTATTTCTTGCCGCTGCTGGTATCCACAGCCATTTTCGCCGCAGCGATCTGGCGGCCGGTGACGGTTTTCCAAACGGGCGCCCAATTGCCCGTCACCGTCGGATTGCTGGCGCTCACCACAATTATCGGCGGAATGCTTGAAATGCGCCGCTTGTCACCGTTGCGAACCCTGTCCGCGCTCGTGATCCACGGGACGGTCATAATTTTCGTGTTCGCCCGCTTCTACCAAATGAGTGGCTTTGCCCAGACCGAAGCCGGTCAATTCCCAAGCTATCACGAGGCCATCTACTTTTCCGTGGTGACCTGGACCACGCTGGGATACGGAGATCTGGCTCCATCCGCAGAGGCGCGCGCATTGGCTGCCTCTCAAGCCCTGCTTGGCTATATTTTCCTTGGATTACTCGTGGGCACCGCGGGCGAGCTGCTCAAGCAGACGCGACAAGCGCAAGAACAAGCGAAATGATCGCTCCAATGCTCGCAGCCCATGAAACCGCCCCACCGGGATGGTTCGCAACCCAACGGAAGCCTCGTTCGACGCGCTCAGTCATCTCATGGCTCTCCCTGTTTTGCTGCAAACCGACCTGCACCTAGATAATACACGGAATCCGGCCAAGCAAGTTGACAAGGGTTTGTTGATTTCAGGGCGCGTGACCGCCGACACCTCACCCGTACCAGTCATCCTCCGCCGCGCGGAGCTTTTCCTCGTCCTTGTGGGGCGGCAGGATTTCCATTTTCACATGGCGGCGGCGATTGGTGGAGATCACGAAAAAGCGCTTGTCGGGATAGTCCAGCTTGGCCTCGAGCATGGCCGAGGTGATCAGGTCGACATTTTTCAAATCATCATCGGACATGCCGAAGGAGTGCGGCAGATCGCGGCCATATTGCTCCAGCCCCTGCTCGACACACTGGCGAATGGCACGGCGCTTGAGGCCGGCAGTCGTCAGGTGCGGGCCGAGTTCGTCACGGATCACCGGATTGGAACAGGGATAAATGGCCAGATAGTTCGGCTCTTCCGGCAGGTGGCCGGCATCGACGATCAGTTTCAGCGCCGCCTTGATGATCTCGCGCGAGTGCTGGCGCGCGGTAACAATGGCCACCGGACGACGCTTGAGCACAGCGTATTTGAAAATCTCCCAGGACGGACCACGCCAATTGGCGCTGTCCATGGCCCGTTTGACGTCGCGCAACAGGTATTCCTCGCCATTGCGATCCTTGCCGTCGGCAAACTCGCGATAGGCGCGGGCCGGCGGATCGGCCCAGTCTTCCCACAGGCCCGGCACGCCGAGATAGGCCTTGATATCCTCATACTCGTGCTGCCGCATGGCCCGCTCCTCACCCGTCATCGTATTGAGCAGGTGAATGCGCGTCGGCAGGTGGAGGATGTTTTCGTCGATATCGAAGAAATAGAAGCTCTGGCGTTCCAAAAGGCAGTCCTTGCTTGACGTCAGCGGTCCCGAAGGGCCGCCGGATGCCCGCCCGCATACAGAGCCTGGCCAATCAACTCAATAGGCGGCGTAGGATTTCTCTTCGACGATATTGGACCCCAAAAGGAGGTTGATCTCCTTCTTGAGCGTCGCGCGCTTGTCATTGGTGACATAGACGGCGCGGGCGAGGCGGATGAATTCCGGTCCGAAATCGCCAGCCCGCTCGCAATCACGGATATCGTCCTCGATCACCCAGAGCTCTTCATTGACCGCCTGCAGCGCCGCGTCGAGACGGGACAGCTCATCGCTGGCTGGCACGTCCCTGGCCAGGGTCTCGTTGAGAATGGCCAGCTCGGTGCGGACATTTTTCAACTTGGCTTCGTCGTCGATGCGTTCGGACTTGATGCGCAGGATGGTGATCTTGTCGATCAGCTCGCCCGGGGCGATGGCGGTGAGGATGGTGGTAGTCATGACACAAGCCTTCTCGCGAGGTGCGTGATTTGGATTCTGGCGCGATTGTCGTGAGTTGGCGGCAAAGAATCCAGCGCTTCATCATCGCCGCACCCAGTTGATGCTCAGCGTTCGGGCGGCGTCCAGTCACTTTCATCGGGCTTGCGCCGTCCCAGACGCAACGCCAGGCCAAGCGCCACGCCGACCCCGATGGCGACGGTCAGGTCGACAAAGACAGTCAGCACCAGGGTGATGAAAAGCAGGGCGCGATCACCGACCGGAGCTCGCCAATATTCCGGCCAGCGATGCGGTTCACTCATATTCCAGGCCGTGACCATCAACAGGGCGGCCAGGGCCGGCATGGCCAGATAGCCAGCAGCCGGCGCGGCGAACAGGATAATCGCCAGCAGTGCCAGTGCATGCACCAGGCCGGCGACGGGCGTCTTGCCACCGGCGCGGACATTGGTCGCGGTGCGGGCAATGGCGCCGGTGGCCGGCAATCCGCCGAACAGGGCCGAGCCGATATTGGCAATACCTTGGGCGGTGAGTTCGGCATTGGGCCGGTGCTTGCCGTCAATCATCCGGTCCGCGACCATCGCCGAAAGCAGGGATTCCACCCCGGCCAGGAAGGCAATGATGATCGCCGAGGGCAGAAGCGCCACAAGCCGCGACCAGGAGATGTCCGGCAGGGCCGGCATCGGCAGGCCGGACGGCAAGGCGCCAAAACGCGACTGGATCGTGTCGACCGGCAGGTTCATGAAGACGACCAGGCCCGATGCCACGGCCAATCCGACGATCAGGCCGGGAAAGCGCGGCGCCTGCCGGCGCAGCACCAATATGCAGACCAGCGCCACCACCGCCACGGCGAGTGCGGACAGGTTGAGCGTGTCGGCCGCGCCCGCCAGCATCGGCACGGTCTCGATGAAATCGGCCGGCAGGTGATCGAGACGGAGCCCGAAAAAGTCCTTGATCTGGCTGGTCGCGATGATGATGGCGATGCCGATGGTGAAGCCATTGACCACGGCCTCCGGGATGTGGGCGATCAGCCGACCGGCCCGGAAATAGCCGGCCACAAGCAGGATGAAGCCGGCCATCAGGGTGGCCAGAACGAGGCCGTCATAGCCGTGATCGGCAATGATTCCGAACACCACTACGATGAAGGCCCCGGTCGGCCCGCCGATCTGCACCCGGCTGCCACCAAAGGCGGAGATCAGGAAACCGGCGACCACAGCGGTCACCAGGCCGGTGGACGGGTCAGCGCCCGAAGCGATCGCGATGGCAAGGCTGAGCGGCAGCGCGACCATCGCCACGGTCAACCCGGCAAGCAGGTCGGCCGTGAACTGACCGAGATCATAGGTCCGGATCGTCGTCAGGAGCTTGGGCAGGCGCATGCAGCCCTGTTAGCACCGCCACCGCCTCATCGCCACTGCGCCACAGCGCCACAGCGCCGCAAGCGTCCGGCTCTAGTCGTGCGGCAGGGCTTCCATGAAGCGCACTGGTTCGCCGCCGCCGGAGACGACCAGCTCGCCGTCGCGCATGACCGAGCGGCCGCGAATGATCGTGCCAACCGGCCAGCCGGTCACCGACATGCCGTCAAACGGCGTCCAGCCGGATTTCGACGCCGACCAGGCATCGGTGATGGTCTCGGTCCGCTTCATGTCGACCAGGGTGAAATCGGCATCCCAACCGACTGCCATGCGGCCCTTGCCGGCAATGCCGAAAATGCGCTGGGCGCCGGCCGAGGTCAGATCGACAAAGCGTTCAATGGTCAAACGGCCGGCGTTCACATGGTCGAGCATGATCGGCACAAGGGTCTGCACGCCGGGCATGCCGGACGGGCTTTGCGGATAGGGCTTGGCCTTTTCTTCCAGCGTGTGCGGCGCGTGGTCGGACCCGATCACATCGACAATGCCCCGCTGGATACCGCGCCACAGGCCGGCCCGGTGACGGGCATCGCGCATCGGCGGGTTCATCTGCGCCCGGCCCTTGATGCGCTCATAAATCTCCGGGCCTTCCAGCGTCAGATGTTGCGGCGTCGCCTCGACCGAGGCGATGTCGCGGTGATCGGCGAGGAAGTCCATCTCTTCGGCCGTGGAGATGTGCAGCACATGGATGCGCTTGCCGGTCTTGCGGGCCAGGCGCACCAGGCGCTTGGTCGACATGATGGCGGCTTCGGCGTCACGCACATGCGGGTGGCTGGTCCAATCGCCCTCGACCGCCAGCCCACGGCGATCCGCGAGGCGGTATTCGTCTTCGGAATGGAAGGCCGCACGGCGCTTGATCGCGCGCAGGACCCGTTCCACACCCTCATCATCGGCGACCAGCAGCGAGCCGGTCGAAGCGCCCATGAAGACTTTCACACCGCAACAGCCCAGCATGCGCTCCATCTCGGGCAATATGTCGGCATTCTCATTGGTCGCACCGGCATAGAAGGCATGGTCGCAATGCATGCGGTTTTTCGCCCGGGCCAGCTTGTCGGTCAGCATGTCCGGCACGGTGGTGGTGGGATTGGTGTTCGGCATTTCGAACACGGCGGTGACCCCGCCCATCACGGCGCAGAGCGAGCCCGATTGCAGGTCTTCCTTCCACTCCATGCCCGGCTCGCGGAAATGGACCTGACTGTCGATCACGCCCGGCAAGACCATCAGGCCGGAACAATCGACCACTTCGCCCGCCGACGCTTGCGACAGGTCACCGATCGCTGCGGTCTTGCCCGCAATGATGCCGATATCGGCATGGCCGCGCCCGTCATGATTGACGATTTCGCCGCCCTTGAGAATCACGTCGAAGGTCTGGGTCATGGCTCAGCTCGTCCTCTCAAAAAGCGCCTTGGCGGCATCATACACGCTATCCACGCTGAGGTCCGCCAGCAGGCTCGTCGATGCCTTGCGGCGGTCGTCATGGGCGCTGTCGATCTCCTCGAATGTCACCGGTCCGCGCACCGCATCGGTATGTGTGCCCCAGGGCGCATAGCAGCGGTCATCCGACGGTCCGAACAGGCCCAGCGTCGGCGTGCCGACGGCGGCGGCCATATGCATCAGCCCGCTATCATTGCCGACATAGAGACGGCAGCGTTCCAGACAGGCGGCGGTTTCCGGCAGGCCGAGGCCCAGCAGATCGACGAACTCGATCTCCGGCAGGGCGTCATAGATCGGCTGGGCATACATCTCGTCACCCGGCCCGCCGAGCATCACGACATGGGCGTGCGGCATGACCCCGTCCGGTGCGGTGAAGCGGAGGATGAATTCGGCAAACTTCTCCGCCGGCCAAACCTTGAAAATCCACGAGGCCGACGGGCAGATCGCGAGGTATGGCCCCTCGCCTGGCACGCGCGCGGCAGCTTCGGCGCGTACGCCGTCAGACAGGTGCAGTTTCGGGTCCGGTGCCGGTGCGAGCCGCAGCACGCTGGCCGCCTCCTCGACCTTGGGCACCGGCACGGCGCTTTGTTTGAGAATGCGACGTTCCTTGGCGCGCAGGAACCAGGCCGTTCCCGAACAGCGCAGATCGACCACGAGGTCCCATTTCACATCAACGGTTTCGCGCCAGAGATTCCACCAATGCAGCCCCGCCTTCTTCTTGCGCATCACGATGATGCGCTCGAGGCGCGGGGTTTCGGTGAAAAGCGAGGCGGCGAGCGGACCACAGGCAATCGTGAAGCGCGCCTCGGGACGCGTCCGCACGAGATGGTCAAGGACCCCGGAATTGATGATCGCATCACCGATACGGGTCGATGTGATGAAAAGAACGCGTTGCATGGGCACCGCAGATAGCGCGCCGCGAAGGGCTTGGCCAGAGACGGGCGCAATGCCATATCGACACCATGAACCAGCCCGCCCCCCTGCCCTTCATCCTGCCCGACCGTCAGATCCTGTCGGTCGCCGGTCCCGATGCCCGCGACCTGCTGCAGCGGATCATCACCGCCGATGTCACCGGCCTTACTGCCGGCCAGTGCCGCCCCGGTGCCCTGCTGACGCCGCAGGGCAAGATCATGGTCGATTTCCTGGTCTTCGCCGACGGCGAAACGATCTGGCTGGACGTGCCGGCAGCCGCCGCCGACATGCTGCTGAAGCGGCTGACCCTGTTCAAACTGCGGGCCAAGGCCGAGATCGTGCTCAACAGTGATCTGATCGCCGTCTGGTCAACCTCGCCCTTCCCCGGCAGCGCCGAAGACCCGCGCCTCGCCGGCCGCGTGCATCGCGGCATCGGAGAGAGCGGCAGCGAAGTGCGCGCCCTTGACCGACTCGAGATCGAGGCCGGCGTGCCCGCCTTCGGACGCGATTATGGCGAGGCGGACGTCTTCCCCACCGACGTCAATCTGGATGCTTTCGGCGGAGTTGGCTGGAAGAAGGGCTGTTTCATCGGCCAGGAAGTCGTCAGCCGCATGAAACGCCGCGGCACGATCCGCAAACGGTCCCTGCCCGCCACCTTCGCCGCCGAGGCCCCACCGCCCGGCACCGCCGTCATGGCCGGGCCGACGACGGTCGGAGCCATCAGCGCCAGTCTTGGCCACCACGCCGTCATCCTCGCCCGCCTCGACCGGTTGCGCGCCGCCGAGCATTATTGCGAAGCCGACGGACAGGAAGCCACGATCGTGGTGCCGGATGAATTCTGGGCCGACCTGGAAGCGGCACAGAAAGTCTAGGTCAAGAACAGCTGATTTCGGTTTGATAACAGAACCCGGAACGACCCCGCACTCGCACCCACCGATGGCAAAAAATCGAAGCCTATCTATAAGTATAGAAACAATAATAACCCTAAAATTAACTCGCGATTAAGCCTTTCACGTCCTATTCCCTGCATAAATAAATACATTCCACTCAACACAGGGTAGTATTGATGTTTGGCTCCACTCGCAAGAATTCATCCGAATCCCAGGCCATCATGTCTGCCCTGGACACATCGATGGCGATCATCGAATTTCGGCCGGATGGTCATATCCTGACAGCGAACCGGAATTTTCTCGCTCTGACAGGCTATCGACTGGACGAGATCAAGGGGCAGCACCACCGGATTTTCGTCGCCCCCGAAGAGACAGCGAGCCAGGCCTATACCGCCTTCTGGGACAAGCTGGCCGCCGGCGAGCACGTCTCCGACGAGTTCAAACGCTTCGGCAAGGACGGCTCGGAAGTCTGGATCCGCGCCACCTATAATCCGGTCTTCGCGGATAACGGGTCCGTCCGCAAGGTGATCAAATTTGCCACCGATGTGACCGAAGAGAAGACTTGCCAATTCATCCAACAAGGCAAGCTTGCGGCCATCGACCGGACCCAGGCCGTGATCGAATTCGAGCTCGACGGCACGATCATCAGCGCCAATGCCGCTTTCCTCTCGACCATGGGCTATGAGAAATCGGAAATCATCGGCCAGAAACACGCCATGTTTGTCGAGGCCGATGCGCGGGATTCCGATGGGTATCGCGCCTTGTGGGCCAAGCTGAATGCCGGCGAGTTCGTATCCGACCAGTTTCGCCGCATCGGCAAGGATGGCAAGATGGTCTGGATCGTGGGCAGCTATAATCCGATCTTCGATCCGACCGGCAAAATCATGCGCGTGGTCAAGTTCGCAACCGACATCACCGCCGATGTCGAACAGCGCCAGGCCCGCGAGCGCGCCCTGCAGGAAGTCGAGCGCGACATAACCGGCATCGCCGCCAGCGTGACCCAGTCGACCAATCGCTCGACCGAGATGTCGGCCACCAGCCAGCAGGCCAGTATGGGCGTGCAGGAGATTGCCGCCGGAATCGAGGAATTGGCCGCCGCGGCCGGCGAGATCACCCAACAATTGGGTCGGGTCACCGAAGTGACGGCCAATGCCGTGGAAACCGCGCGCGCGACCAATGAAATCATTGGCGGACTGTCGGAAAGCGCCAAATCGATCGGCGATGTTGTTGCCCTGATCAACGGGATTTCCGAACAGACCAATCTTCTCGCCCTGAACGCCACCATCGAGGCTGCCCGTGCCGGCGAGGCCGGCAAGGGCTTTGCCGTGGTCGCCTCCGAGGTCAAGGAATTGGCCACCCAGGCCGCTTCCGCGACGGACAAGATTTCCGACCAGATCGAGACCATGCGCAGCTCGACGGACCAGGCGGTCAGCGCCATCGATCAGATCAGCGCGACGATCAGCGAGATCGACGAAGTCACCACCTCGGTTGCCGGGGCCACCGAAGAGCAGACATCAGTGACTTCGGAATTGTCCGCCAGCATGCAGCAGGTCGCCAGCGGCGTTGCCTCGATCAATGACGGCATCGCCGAGTTTGCAGAGACCAGCCGCTCCATCGACAGCGCGACCCGCAATCTCCAGACAGCCGCCTCGGCCATGGTCTGATACCGGGAAACGGGGCACGCGGCACCAGTTACTGCCGCCCGGGCAGCGCTAGCCAGCCGCCGGTGACACGATCTCTTGAATATTCTCGCGCAGGAAGCCTGCAAGGGCTTCTACTGCGGGCGGCAGGCCTCGCCGGGAGGGCAAGAGGAGGCTGAGCCGGGCATCCCCGGCTGTCCAATCTGGCAGAATCGGCACCAGCAGGCCTGCGTCAATGAGGTCGCGGCAGACATAGTCCGGCAGTGCGACAATCCCCAGCCCGTCAGCGGCCGCGTGTTTCAGGGTGACCATGTCATCACTGCAAAGCCGTGGCTCGAACGGAATTGTGATCTGGGGTTCTTGCGGGCTGCTGAGCGTCCAGTGCGCGACGTCCGGACGCCAGCCCAGCTTCAACCCGACATGCCCCTCAAGCGCCTCCGGCCGAGAGGGGGTGCCATTCTGTTCCAGATAGGCGTGCCCCGCGAACAAGCGCCATGTCACCGTGGCCAGGCGGCTTTGAATCAGGCTTGAATCCGGCAGCGGATCGATATGGCCGCGGATCGCCATGTCAAATCCGGACTCGACAAGGTCGACCGTTCGATTGGTGACCTGTTGGATGATGCGGACCTTGGGATTGTCCGACAGGAAGTCCGCGACGGCTCGGCACAGGGCAAATTGGGCAACGCCGACCGAGCACGACAGGCGCACCGTGCCGGACAGCGTATTCGCCCGGCGGCGAACGGCGGATTCAGCGGCCTCGATTTCATCCAGGGCCGTCCGCGCGTGGCGATAGAAGGCTTCGCCGGCATCGGTGACAATAAACTGGCGGGAGGTCCGCTGGATCAATCGCGTGCCCAGGCGATCCTCCAACTGTTGCACATGCCGGCTCAGCCTCGACTTTGGAACATTGAGCGCCCGTCCGGCCGGGGCAAAACCGCGCTTCTCCACGACGTGGACGAAATAATAATAGTCATTCAAATCCATGACCCGGCCCCTTTATCGTTCTGATTATAGAACGATAGTTTCCATTATCGCCACTTTTTATCGTGATCGTTCCGCTGATATCTCCATTCGCAACAGATGGAGACCAATATGCCAACCCAAACCCTGGACGATGAAGAGCGGATCGGACTCGACATTTCCCGGCCCGTACGTGGGCGCCCACTTGTCATCGGTGACGGATTTGAGGCCCTGAGCTTCAAGCAGGATCGCTTCGACGGGGTGATGGATCCGCTGGTCATGGTGGATCATTTTGTGATGACCGAGCCGACCTTCGGCGCTCACCCCCACGCCGGCATGTCTGCGGTGTCAATTCTGTTCGAGGACAGTGAAGGGCAATTCCACAATCGCGATTCGCTCGGTAATGATTTCGAGATCGCGCCCGGGGACCTTTACTGGCTCAAGGCGGGTCGAGGCGCGGTCCATGACGAGGCGCCAAGACCGGGGGCCAGGATCCATGCCTTGCAGGTTTTCGTGAACCTGCCTGCCAAGCACAAGGCGGACGCGCCGGCCTCTCTTCATGTTCCTACCGCCGAAATGCCAATCATCACAGGCGACAAGCACCGTGTACGTGTGGTGCTGGGGCAGAGCAATGGTGTCATCGGGGCATCTTCTCCGGCGCTGCCGCTGACGATCCTCGACATCCACCTGCAAGCGGGCGGAGCGTTCACGCAGCTCGGCAAGACACGGCAGGCGTCATGGCTGCTGGTGGTTGATGGCGAGGCGCGCCTCCAGGCGGGCGACACCTGGGCCATCCTGGACAAGGGCACCGCCATCGCGCTTCGAAGCCATGCCAATGCCCCCTCGGTACGCGTTCAAAGTGACGCCGGTGCGCATCTTGTCCTTCTGCAAGGCGAGCCCGTGCGCGAGACCTTCGTGCAACAGGGCCCATTCGTGATGAGCACCGCCCAGGAAATCGAGGCCGTGCAGGCGGCCTACGCGGCCGGCCAGCTTGGCGCGATCGACTGAAATCCCACCCAGCCAATTCTGGCGCTTTCAACGGCTTCAATCAAAGGAGAACGCCATGACCCATATCCTGAACCCTGAACCCCTCACTGCGGAGAATGCCGCGCTTGTGCTGGTCGACCATCAGGTCGGTCTGATCACCGGAGTCCGCGACTACTCCGTCGCCGAGCTCAAACACAATGTGGTCGGCCTCGCAAAAGCCGCCAAGGCTCTCGGACTGCCGATCATTACGACCACGACTTCGGCCGATACGCTCTGGGGCCCGGCCTTTCCCGAGCTGACAGCGGCGCTGCCAGACCAGGACTTCATTGACCGCACCACGGTCAATGCATGGGATGATCCGCGTGTCGAAGCCGCGATCCGGGCGAGCGGCCGCAAGAAACTCATATTTGCGGGCGTTTCACTGGAAGTTTGCGCGGCCTTTCCCGCCATGCGAGCCGTGCGCGAAGGCTTCGAGGCCTATGTCGCCGTTGATGCCAGCGGGACGTTCAACATGACCAAGCGCGAGACGGGGCTGATGCGCCTCGTGCAAAGCGGTGTCGTCGTCGCGGACGGCGCCAGCCTGATGGTCGAAATCCTGGCCGACAACGCCGTGCCGCAAGCCGGTCACGTCTATCAAAGTCTCGACATGGACTGGGCAAATCTCGTCGGTCAGGTCCGCGCGAGTGCAGCCGTGCAAGGCTCCGGCCTGCTGTCTTAGCTGCAGAGCGTGGTGGGTATGGACGTGTCTACCCGCCACGCCTGTTTCTCCCCGCAATGGAGGGTCCAATGACGCCGTCTTCCCCGACTGGCCAAGCGCCGCCCCGCTACAAAATCGCGTTTCTCACCTTCGTCGGTTTGCTGGCGCCGGTGTATTTCATTCCCGAGGCGCTTTTCCGGCTTCTGCCGGGCGAAAAGCTGATTGTGACGATCCTCGCCGTCGCCCTCATCGTCCCTTTGATGATGTACGCCATCATGCCCGTTCTCATGCGTGTCTTCGACGGCTGGATGAAGCGGTAGCGCCGTCGCCTCGGCAGGATGGCCGCCTCCTGCCACAACCCTGGCAACAGTCCCTGAGAATGCGACTTGGCAGGCCGCTCCGAACAGGCTGCACTGGTTCGGACCATCGAAGGACCCATCCATGAACCAGCGCTGCGCCTGGGTGAATACGCCCGATCCGATCTATGCCGCCTATCACGACACCGAATGGGGTGTGCCGGAGTATGACAGCCGCGCCCTGTGGGAGAAGTTGTTGCTGGACGGTTTCCAGGCCGGCCTCGCCTGGATCACGATATTGCGCAAGCGCGAGACCATGCGCGCGGCCTTTGACGGTTTCGACCCGGACCGGATCTCCGCCTATACCGATGCCGACCGCGAACGCCTGCTCGCCGATCCCGGCATCATCCGCTCGAAATCCAAGATCGACGCCGCCATCGGCAATGCACGCGCCTATATCGCGATGCGCGAAAACGGCGAGGATTTCGCCGACTATCTGTGGGCCTTCGTCGGCGGCACGCCGATCCAGAACGCCTATGCCAGCCTCGCCGAAGTGCCGACCAAGACGGCGCTGTCAGAGACCATCTCGAAAGACCTGAAAAAGCGCGGATTCAAGTTTGTCGGGCCGACGATTGTCTACGCCTTCATGGAGGCGGTGGGGATGGTCAATGACCACGAAGTGACGTGTCCGCGGCATGCGGCGGTGAAGCAGCTGGTGCGGTAGGCGGGTGTCCGCCCACACCCACCGCTACCAAGTTTCCAGCACCGCCTCGGCCGCGCAGAAAAAGAGGCAGTCCGTCCGCGACGCGTCGCAGGACCAGCCGCTCACCTGGCTGTCATGACGCCAGACCATCGTTCCGGGTTGCGCTTCGCAGTCGCGGCGGTTGATCGGGATGGTCGCGGTGGCGTTGCGGCCGCCTGGCTGGCCATCCTGCAAGCTGTAGCGACACACCGATCCGAATTGCCCGGCCTCCGCCGCCACCCATTCGAGCGCTGCCATCACCGGCGGCATGTCGGGATTTGACACGAAGGGATTGGCGTCCACGCCGACAGCGCGGGCATGGGTCAGCATGGGCGCAACGATTGGCCGGTTTTGCGTCGTGGAAGGCGCCCGGCCACGCACGCTCGAGGCCGGGCGCGTCGGGACCCGGACGGGTCGGCTCTGGCGACGGAAATCTGTTGAATCGGCGCCAAGCGCATTCCCCCGCACCCGCGCCTCATACCGCCAGGCCGGCGCGTCGGGGAATTCCTTGTCCATCACCCAGACATCTTCCGGGGCGGGGCAGAAATAGGGTTGCTGCTGGGCCCCGGCGGTCGCGGTGGTCAGGGCCATCAGCCCCGCGATCAGGATTATCCGCATCATCTTCTGTCCCCCAGCCTGGCAAGATAGCAAATGATGCGCCGGAAACGACACGGATGGAAGATTGTCGGGGCAAAGGAAGGGAAAGGATTGCTTAGAGCCGCGTCCTGCCAACGCCCGCGCCCCGGCGCACACCCCGCCATATATCCCTTGCCGGGAGTTGGCCGTATCCGCTGGCTGACAAGGAGATTATGGCGGAGACCGCGCGGCGGCGCCTCTCCTGCAACAGACTTGCCCCCTCCTTCCCACCCGCTAAACTCACGCCCATGCGCCGGCTGGGGAGCCCGCATCGGAGCGTTGTCATGCGCCTCATACTTGTCTGTCTGTCCGCGATCGCCCTGTCCGGCTGTGCCTGGCTGGAAAAGGGACGCGACCCGAATCTGCCGTCCGCCGGAGAATTGGGCGCCGGCGAATGCCGTCCCGCCGGTCCGCACGACCCGGCCGCGCCGGGCGAATGGATTTGCGATGATGGTGATGGCGACGAGGACATGCGCCCCCGCCACCGCGTCGAACGCCCGGACGATTATCGCCGCGATCCGTTTTAGGGCGAGGCCCTCCTGGCGCCATCCCTCCCCGAAACCGGGGATACCGGGCCCGGCGCGCTCATGGCCTTCTTCTGCCCACTTCAAACGGACAGGGAGAGCGTTCCATGAAGAGACTTGCCATCATTGCGGGCCTGGCCTGCCTTATCATCAACGGGTCAGCGTCGGCCCAGACCTTCGGCTCGGTCAATCTGCGGGCCGGCTTCACCCCGGACCCCTATCGCACCACGATCACATCAGGCGGTGCGATCTCTGCCCGCAACCTGTTCACCAATTGCACCGGCTGGGTCGCCGACGCGGTTGATTTTGCCGTCTACTACTCCGCCGGCAATTACAATCTGACGATTTCCGCGACCTCGCAGGCCGACACGACGCTGATCGTGCAAGCGCCGAACGGGCAATTCTATTGCGATGATGACAGCGGGCCGGGCCTCAACCCGACCATCACGATCGGCAATCCGGGCTCCGGCGCCTATTCGGTCTGGGTCGGCTCCTACCGCCAGGGCGAATACGCCCAAGCCACGCTGTCAGTGTCCGAGATCGGCCAGCGCTGAGGCGGCATCTGAAAAGCAGGCAAACACCAGGGACACACTCCATTTTTGGCCTGAAATAGGTGTGTCCCTGTTTTTCCGGCCTTCTTATAACCGGAACGAGCCGGCGTCCCCGAGCTCGATCTGCCAACCATCGCGCACCGACTGCGCAACGATCGCGCCCTCGGGCAGAAGCTCATCGCAGACCGCTGCATGTACAGCCCCCGCAACCTGTTCCAACGCGCCCGTATCGACAAAAAAGGTAATTCTGTCGGCACCGACATCCCATCCATCGAGGGTGAAATTGCCCAATCCGACCCGTGTAAGGGCAAACAGAAGACTTTTTGAATCCAGCGCTCCGCGCTTCAAGAATTTTCGATCAGCCGCGCGTAGTAATTTTCGATCTGCCGGAAAGGGCCATTGGACATAAATTCTGGTAATGAAGGCGATTTCGCTGACTGTATCCGTCTTCCCAAAGACCAGTTTTTCGAGCTCTTCGTCCGACAAGCCCGACAGCTGGACAATCGCCCCGTACAATTTGGCATCGACTATCGCCGCCACCTCGGAGGGCAATTGTCGAAGGGGAATATTGGACAGAGCCTGCCTTAATGCCTTACCGATCAGACCATATTTGACGGACTTTTCTGCGCTGACATATGCCTGATAATCAATACAGACCGAACTACCCAACTCCCCATCCGACGGACTGTACCAACAATCATCTTTAATTGAATGCACTTTATTAGATACAACTACAGAAACCAAGTCCAGTGCGCTAATATTGTTGCATAAAACACCCTGAACTTCCCCCAAACGGTGTTGAATTTTTTCGCAGATTTCGGCCAGTTCAGCCCCAACCTCCGGAGTCGACAATCCTGAGATGCTAATATTCATTTCAATTCAAGTCCGTTAGCGCGGTAGGCAAACAAAGAAGAGCGAATTTCGAAGCCCGAAAAAACTCGGCTCGCTCCACACGTCAATGAGCGCACCTGCCCCGCTTGCCCCGGTTTCAGCCAAGGCTCATCGTTACACTACGCCCAGCGCCTTGGCATGATGGCGCAAATGGTCCTCGATGAAGCTGGCGATGAACCAGTAGGAATGGTCATAGCCGGGATGGCGGCGGACGGTCACGGACTGCCCCGCCTCCCGGCACGCCGCCTCGAAGAGGTCCGGACGCAATTGCTCGTCGAGGAATTGGTCGGCCTCGCCCTGGTCAATCAGGATCATCTGGTCGCTCGGCTGGCGCTTGACGAGCTCGCAGGCATCATGCTCGCCCCAGGCCGGGCATTCATCACCGAGATAGGCTTTCAGCGCCTTTTGCCCCCAGGGCACTTTCGTCGGCGCGACGATCGGCGCGAAGGCCGAGACCGAGGCAAAACGGCCGGGATGGCGGAAATTGAGGGTCAGCGCGCCATGGCCACCCATGGAATGACCCATGATGCCCTGGCGCTCCAGATCGGCCGGACATTGCGAGCCGATCAGGGCCGGCAATTCATGGGCGATATAGGTCTCCATGGAAAAATGCGGCGTCCAGGGCGGCTCGGTGGCATCGAGATAGAAGCCGGCGCCCTGGCCCAGATCATAGGCCTCGTCGTCCGCGACATCCTCGCCGCGCGGTGACGTGTCCGGCGCGACGACCATCAGGCCCAGCTCGGCGGCGACGCGCTGCAGGCCGGATTTTTCCATCACATTCGACCAGTTGCAGGTCAGGCCGGAGAGATACCAGACCACCGGCACCGGACCCTTCCTGGCCTGGGGCGGAGTATAGACCGCAAAACGCATCGGGCCGTGGCAGGCCTCGCTGTCATGGTCATGGACGGACAGCGTGCCGTCGAAGGAGGCCCAGCTGGATACCAACCTAATATCGGGGGTCAGGGTCATGGCGATGTCCTTTCTTCCAGCAGCGAAACTGTGTGATCGAGCAGCTCCGGTCCACCCGGCAGGCCATGTCCCGGCACGACGTGGATGGCATCGGGATAGGCAGCGCGGACGCGTTCGACCGCCGCCGGCCAGCCCGGCACATTGCCATCGGCCGTATAGCCAAGTCCGCGGGCCGCAGCGTCGCGCAGGAAGCATCCGCCGAACAGGGTCTGGCTGGGCGCGTGATAGACGACGATGTTTTCCGTCGCATGTCCGGCGCCGGCGGCGAACCAGCTGATCCCGGCCACCATCAGGGCCGGCGGCGTGGTCTCCCCCAGCGCATGGGACGGCACCGGCAGGCCGCGCGCCTCGGCCGCGGCGATGATGTCCGGCGTGGCGTAGACCGGGATGTCGGCAGCGGCGAGCACATCGGCCCCGCCGACCCGGTCCTCATGGGCGTGGGTGGCGATGGCGGCGATGACCGGCCGGCCGAAACGGCGCTGCAGCTCGTCCAGCAGGCGTTCAGTCTCCGCCGCGCCCCAGGCCGTGTCCACCAGGACCAGGCCGACACCGGCCTCGATGACCAGCCCGTTCGACGGATAGGGCCCGATCGCCTCCAGACGCTGATAGCTGACATGGCGCCAAACACCCTCGGTGACCGGTTCGATCTCGAGCGGCGGTGTCGCTTCGGGCTGGGCCGCGAACAGCATCGCGGCCAGGATCAGGATTTTCATGCTGTGTCCCCTCTTGCTGGCGGCAAGTTGGCGCGGGAATGGGGCCGGTCCAAGGCTCGGCGGGAGAAATTGTGTGAAAGCGCCGCGGATCAAGGTCCGCAATCGATGAAGCGGGTGTCAGACCTCGACCTCGTCCAGCCCGATCGCCGCCAGGTCCAGCCGTTCCCGGGCCAGGGCCAGCAGGCGCTTGTCGGCGGTGAGAAGAGGGTAGCCCTCGCGACGTGCGAGGGCGAGGTAAAGGCAGTCATAGACCGGATGGTCCTGCTCGCAGGCAATCTCCAGGGCCTCGGTATGCAGCGAGATGTCCGGCCGCAATTCCGGGTATGGCGCGAAATGCCGGATCGCCTCCAGACAGGTCCCGCGGTCCATGTCGCCCCTGCGATGATACTTCCAGATCGTATTCGCCACTTCGGTCACGATCAGGGCCGGCGCGACCATGGCGTAGGACCTGATGGCCGCTTCGGCCCGGTCGTTGCCCGGCACAGGCAGAAACGCCCGAACGGCGACGCTGGCATCGAACACAGCCGGTCTCAACGGTCCCGGTCCTCGCGGATCAGGTCTGTCGGATCGAGGTCGCTGGGACGGCACCGTTCGCGAACGCCCCGTGCGAATTCAAGAAAGGTCTCCTTGTCGCGATAGGTTCGCTCCTCGAGCACCTCCCGCAGGAATTGCTCCAGCGACTTGCCATCCCGCGCCGCCATGCGTTTGAGGCTGGCGACGACCGCGTCGTCAAGATTGCGAATGATGACCTGGCCCATGACCGCCTCCTGATAGCGTGATGATATCACGCGGAGAGGTGGCAGAAAAGTCGGGTCCTCGCGCCGTCTGCGCCGAGGCCTTGCCTCGGTCCACATCCCCACCTCGTGGGGAGAAAATCCTGTTCCATCCCTCTCATTTTCCCGGAGGCGCGCCGCGCCATCCGGGACCGACGCGAGACTCATCACTTGCAGGACAGATTGGTTGGTCCCGGCTCTCCGCCCCGCTTTTGCGGGGCTGCGGCCGGGAAAAATGTGCTTTGGTTTGCGAGGGTCGGGGCTTGGCAGTTTGCGGCAGAATCCGGCGCTGACGACGCGGATCCACTCACCGGCCACCCCTGGCTTGTCATCCCGGGCGGAGCCCTGACTTGATCAGGGCGAAGACCCGGGACCCATCAGCCCGGTGCGGCCAGCTTTCGTGACAATGGGTCCCGGATCTCCGCCCGGCTCGGAGCCGGGCCTGCGTCCGGGATGACACCAGGATAAGACTCGCTCGGCCCCATCGCCCCTTCTTCCCCACTCGTGGGGAAGAAAAGTGGGCGTTTATCCCCGCCCTGCGCTTCAAAAACCGTCATCCTGA